>CAZPCE010000004.1:9535-11078 GCA_964584915.1 uncultured Arenimonas sp.
CCGGCATGGCGGCTTTCAAGGTCGGTGAAAAAATACGCGCCGGTGTATTGCAGCGGATTCAGTCGGCTGTCGTAATTGCCGTAAGTGTAATCCTGGGCTTTTACTTTCGAGTTCAGGTCCATGCCGGTTTTACGGATGAAATTGCCGTCCCCGTCCAGTGCATAAACGGTTTCGTCTGTCAGCTTGCCGCCGAAGCTGGACCGCGATTTGCTCTCGATGATTTTATCGTCTTCGTAGCGGAAGTTTCTTGTCAGCGTGACCTTGTCTGGTTTGCCGTAATTGACGTCATGCGTGATGTCCTTGCGACTGGTTAATCGACCTTGTGCATCGTAGGTGAATTCGTAGGTGTAGAGTTTGCTGCCCTTGATATACAGACTGAAACTCTTGATGCGGTTATCGCCGTCGTATGCGAAATCTTTTTCGGTGTTCTTAAGGGTCTTGCCGCTCAGGTTTCGGATTTCGGAAATGCGGCCAGCGCCATCGTACTTGTATTCGTAGATATCGGCGGCATCGCCGGGCAGTAGCCAGGTTTTTTTCACCAGCCGCCACTGATCGACCGATGGTTGTGCGTTGGCCGGAATGGCGATCAGCAGGGACAAAAACAGCAGCGCGAAGAAAATGTTTTTCATGGAATCCGATCCCGGTTTGGTAGGTACAATGAATAGACAGATCGTTTTTTGAAAGCCAAAGCGGACATCATTCCCAAAATATCAAGACAGCGGCGGCGACTATCAACACAAAGCCCGCGACGTGATTCCATTTGATCTCGTCGCCCAGATACCAGATCGAAAATCCGGCGAACACGACCAGGGTAATGATTTCCTGCATGCCCTTGAGCTGCGGAGCGGAATAGACATTGCTGCCCATGCGGTTGGCGGGAACCTGCAGGCAGTATTCGAAAAACGCGATGCCCCAACTCACGGCAATCACGATCCACAACGGACTTGCCTTGTATTTGAGATGGCCGTACCAGGCGAAGGTCATGAAAATATTGGACCCGATCAGCAACAAAATCGGCATCAGATAGGCATTCCATTGGGTCGGCATGGGTTTTCCTTGTTTTGAATACCTCTATGCTAAGGCAAAATATTGTTCAGTTTCGTCTTCACGTTTATTAAACCTGCCTTCACGTCTAATGCCGGACATGAATCCACAGGAGAATAGATATGCGCCGCGATGACCCATCGGGACTGATTTTGCTGGTCGAAGACAACCGTAATTTGTCGGAAATGGTTGGCGAATATCTGGAATCCAAGGGTTTCGGCGTGGATTACGCCAGCGACGGGCTTGATGGCTACCGATTGGCGGTAGACAACAGTTATGACGTGATCGTGCTCGATCTGATGCTGCCACGATTGGATGGCACCGACCTGTGCCGCAAACTTCGCAATGAAGCGAAAAAATCGACGCCGGTATTGATGCTGACCGCACGCGATACCTTGAACGACAAAGTCACCGGACTGGACGCCGGAGCCGACGACTACCTGGTCAACCCTTTCGCGACCCAGGACCGGGAAGCTCGCGTCCCTGCACTCATTCGCCC
>CAZPCE010000004.1:11088-36670 GCA_964584915.1 uncultured Arenimonas sp.
GGGCTGCAGCCTTTACGAGACGTCGGCCGGCGCCGAAGGAAGAGGGGCTGAGGCCGGCTGGCTTTCGATCGGATGGGCGCCGAACTTCGACCGCCAGGTGCGATCTCTCGGCTTGGTTCAGATCGAACTGGAAGCGCGCGTGCGTGCACTCATTCGCCGCGATCGCCGCCAGGTGAGTGCCGAAGTATTGAAAATTGCCGATCTTGTGCTCGATACCGCGAGCCTGCGCGTTACCCGCGGTGGCCAGGAACTTTTCCTGTCACCGATCGGTTTGCGATTGCTAACCATATTGATGCGCGAATCGCCGCGTGTCGTCACAAGGCGCGATATCGAACGTGAAATCTGGGGCGATGGCCTGCCCGATTCCGATACCTTGCGCAGCCATCTGTATAACTTGCGCAAATGCGTCGACCGTCCTTTCGATAAACAGTTGCTGCATACTGTGCAGACGGCGGGTTATCGAATTGCGGATTTAGAGACCGCACCGACCGCATAAAAATTCCAGAGACGTACGCCACAACCCATGACTAAATCATCGGCAAACGCCGGCCTGCGTCGGAAAATCTGGACTGCTTTCATCCTGCAAGCCGCGGTAATCAGTTTCGCGGCGATTCTCGGCGTGTACGGCGCATCGATCATCCTGAAGCATGTGCTGATCCGGCAAGCGCTGGAGCAGGAAGCGGAACATTACTGGGATATCTTGCAGGCGAACAAAAACGCTTCGGCGCCCGACACCTACAACATGAAAGGCTATTTGCTGTTTGACGGTGATTCGGAAGCCGTGTTGCCGGAAACCATGCGCGGGCTCTCGCTCGGTTTCCATAGCTTGCCGCAATCGAAAGGTGGCGCCTTGATTCTGGTGGAGCAAAGAGGCGATCGCCATTTGTTCCTGCAATTCAAGCAAGACCAGGTTGACGCGTTGGCATTCTGGTTCGGCATGGTGCCGCTCGCGTTGGTGCTGGCCGTGGTGTACCTGATTGCGTTCAGCACTTACCGTGCATCCAAGCGGGCGGTGTCGCCGGTTATCTGGCTGGCAAACCAGGTCAGGCTCTGGGATCCGAAAAATCCCGATGCCAATTCGATCAAACCGGAAAACCTGCCGAGCGACGTCGAAGGCGAAACTTTCACGCTCGCTTCCTCATTGCACGATTACGCATCACGCATCAATAATTTCGTCGAGCGCGAACGGAATTTTACCCGCGACGCTTCGCATGAATTGCGCACACCGCTTACCGTGATCCGCGTCGCCGGCGACATGATGTGCGGCGATGAAGGCATGTCGGCGTCATCGAAAAAATCACTGACGCGCATCAAGCAGGCCGGCCGGGATATGGAAGCGCTGATAGAAAGTTTCCTGATCCTCGCGCGCGAAGGCGATACCGGTTTGCCGGATGAAGAGTTTTCCGTCGCGGATGTCATTGCCGATGAAGTCGACAAGGCATTCGTGTTGTTGCGCGACAAGCCGGTGGAACTGAAAGTCGACGTCGTTCAGGACTTCGAACTTTTTGCGCCGTCGCGCGTGCTCAGCGTGATGTTCAGCAATCTTTTGCGTAATGCCTGTAATTACACGGATCAAGGCAGTATCCGCGTGCTGATCGAGCTGGGGCGAATCACCGTGATCGACACTGGCGTCGGGATGGCGAAGGATGATCTGGACAAGGTGTACGACACCTTCTTCCGTGGCAGCAACCACAGCAAGGAAGGCCAGGGCGTCGGCCTGTCGATCGTACGCCGTCTGTCGGATCGCTATCACTGGCCGGTGAAACTGGAAAGCCGTCTGGGCGAGGGAACCCGCGCAAGCATCGAATTTCCGAAGGCAATCGTGAATCATCCGCATGCAAGGTGATCGATAACATCATTTTACTTGGACGTGATCGTCCGAGCCGTTATGCTTGCAACATCAACGGAGTCTGCCATGCACCGACTACTTTTGCTCATCGTCCCCGTTCTGGTATTTGCCACGATTTCAATTTCATTTCCGGCTTCGGCGGAAAATTCAAAAGAAAACATCATGCCATCGAATAACCCACATAAAAAATTCGCTCTCGTCATTCATGGTGGTGCCGGTGTCGTCAGTCGCGAGTCGATTCCCGAGACCGATGCCAAAGCGATGCATGTCGACCTGAACAAGGCACTGGATGCCGGTTACGAGATTCTCAGCAAGGGCGGCGACGCGCTCGATGCGGTTACCGCAGCCATCATCGTTCTGGAAGATTCGCCTTGGTTCAATGCCGGCAAGGGGTCCGTGTTCAATGCAGAAGGCGGCCATGAGCTGGATGCCTCGGTGATGGAAGGCCATACCCGGCGCGCCGGTGCGGCTGCCGGCGTAACGACCGTCCAAAGCCCGATCCTCCTGGCACGCAGCGTGATGGAAAAATCGGAGCATGTGATGCTGGCCGGCGAGGGCGCCGAAAAATTTGCCGATACGCAGAAAACTATCGAGCGCGTCGACCCGAAATACTTCGATACCGAAAGGCGTTTTAAACAATTGCAGGATGCCAAGGCCAAAGAAGCCGCGCACGCCACGCATACCGTGCAAGGCACCTATTTCGGCACGGTCGGCGCGGTCGCGCTGGATCAGCAAGGCCATATTGCCGCAGGCACTTCGACTGGCGGCATGACAAACAAGAAATGGAGCCGGGTCGGTGATTCGCCGATTATCGGCGCAGGTACTTTTGCCACCGATAAATGCGGTGTGTCGGGTACCGGCTGGGGCGAGTTTTACATCCGCGCCGTGGTTGCCCACGATATCTGCGCACGCGTCGAATACCGCGGAGATTCGCTCGCGTTGGCCGCAGAGGATGTGATCAACAAGATCGTGCCGGAAATGGGCGGTGATGGCGGTGCGATTGCGTTGGATAAAGACGGCAATATCGCGATGCCGTTCAACACTGGCGGTATGTCACGCGGCTGGATAAATCCCGACGGCACGCGTGGTACTGCCATCTTCAAAGACGATTGAAAATGTAGGTCGGGCCCTGGCCCGACATAAACGACATCGCCATGCATGAAAAGTATCGCGCCGAGGCAATGTAAAAAATATCGCAATCTGTATAAAGCGTCGGGCCAGGGCCCGACCTACGTTTAAAAACCTCGATCGCCGGAAATAATTCCGCCCAAACCGCCGAGAATCGAACCCTCGTCGCGACTGCCGCCCTGGCGAGGCATCGCACTGAACATTCGGCCCGCCAGACGAGAAAACGGCAATGACTGTATCCATATCTTGCCCGGACCGGTCAGCGTTGCAAGAAATACGCCTTCGCCACCAAACAGAGCCGACTTCACGCTGCCGACGGATTTGATATCGAAATTCACCGTGCTGGTCATCGCGACCACGCAACCGGTATCGACATCGAGCCTTTCGCCCGGTTTCAGTTCGCGCTCGACAATCGTGCCGCCCGCATGGATGAACACCATGCCGTCGCCTTCCAGTTTCTGCATGATGAAACCTTCGCCGCCGAACAGAGCGGTCATCACTTTCTTCTGGAAGAAAATGCCGATCGAAACGCCGCGTGCCGCGCACAGGAAAGCGTCTTTCTGGCAGATGATTTTTCCGCCGTAATTGCTCAATGTCATCGGCACGATCGTGCCGGGGTAGGGCGCGGCAAATGCGACCCGTGCCTTGCCTTGCCCGGTGTGCGAAAACATCGTGGTGAACAGGCTTTCGCCGGTAATCAGGCGTTTACCCGCGCCAACCAGCTTATCCATGAAGCCGCCACCACTGGACGCGGCGGAACCATCGCCGAACACGGTTTCCATCGAAATCGCAGAATCCTTGTACATCAGCGAACCGGCTTCCGCGACCGTGCTTTCGCCTGGGTCGAGTTCAATTTCGACAAATTGCATGTCTTCGCCGTAGATTCTGTAATCGATAACATCGCTGCGTTGCTGGTGTTGGCTTGGCGGTGGCGGTACGGTCATCGCACCGGGCGACGCTTCCGCACGCAATTCGCCGCAAGCGGCAATCGCCTGCCATTCGGCAAAACCCTGGCGCCAGCAATGGCCGTTGGGATTCTTCGCGGCCTGCGCAATCGCGGCGGCCTGATCAAGTGGCCCGATTTGCTGGCCGTTGTAGCTGAAAAACCATTGATGCATTGTCGTTCTCCGATTGAATCGATTTATTCGTAGCCCCGGTCACGCTCTGCCGACCCGGGGAGTCGATACAGCAAAAAATCACAAGCCAAGTTGCTGGTGAATTTCCTGACGTGCCTGCGCGTCCAGCTTTAATGCGCTGCCCAATTGATCCAGAAAATCACGCTCTTCCTGGGTGTCGGCGGTAATGGCGATCAAGGCTGCGGCATAGGTTTCATCACGAAGATGCTCCGGCGTACGCGCGACGAGCTGCTTCAAATTCAGCGGCGCGCTGATTTCGACATCCAGTGCCTGCAGGCTGTCGGCATCGAGGCCGGCTTCTCGTGCACGGGCAAGAATGCTTTCCCGCTCGGCGGTGTCGATTAGACCGTCGGCATCTGCCGCGGTAATCATGGCGCGAATCAAATGCAGTGCATTTTCGTTGTTTGCGTTTGCCGCTGCAGGTGGTGGCGGTGGACCGTTTTGAATATGGCCGGAAGGCGGGGGCGGAGGGGTGCTGCCGGAAGCCGAACCGGTCGCCGACGCGGTGGAAGCCGGCTGTTTATAGTGTTCGTAGGCGGCATAGGCCAAGCCGAGCAAACCGATGCCTAATTTGGCCTTGGTACCGGTCGAAACACCGCCCAATAAGCCGCCAAGCCCGGAAGCCTGGCGCTTGTGTTTCCGTTTTTTACTCCCGAACGAGCCGGAAAGGGCATCGCCCATCATTTGTCCCAGCAATTTTTCCGCATCAAACATTGAAATCTCCGGTTATGTGGGGTCAATGTCACACAATGGGGCCGAATTTACCCCTGCTCAAGGTCATGTAGAGGGGTCTGTTGTGGCAAAATACGCGGCTTGCTCGCCTCCAATGGGATGACAGATGGCCGATAGTACCGAAAGCCAAAACACGCCGCGTAACGTTTTCCAGATCATCAATGCGTTCAAATGGTCCATGAAAGGCCTGAAAGCGGCTTGGGATTTCGAATCGTCGTTTCGTCTGGAAGTCTATCTGTTTGTCGTTTTGGCCCCGCTCGGAATATTGATGGGAAACGGCGGTGTTGAAAAAGCCCTTTTAGTCTCCAGTTTGATACTGGTGCTTATCGTCGAAGTGATCAATTCGGCGATTGAAGCGGTCGTCGATCGTTTCGGTGGTGAACGCCATGAGCTTTCGGGCCGGGCGAAAGACCTCGGTTCAGCTTCGGTGTTCCTGGCGGACCTCATAGTGTTGCTTTGCTGGGCCTGCATTCTTGGCCCGCGTTTCATGGCGTGGATAAATAGCTGAGATGGATTTTTTATTTAGTTCGGAAATGTGGGTGGCATTGTTCACCCTTGCCATGCTTGAAATCGTATTGGGCGTCGATAACCTCGTTTTCATTTCCATTGCCGTCAGCAAGCTGCCTCCCGAGCAACGTCCCAAGGCCAGAAAAGTGGGGCTTGCACTCGCCTGCCTGACCCGTATCGGCTTGCTGTTGTCACTGGCATTCCTGGCGAGCATGAAAACGAACCTGTTCAGCCTGTTCGGCCAGAATTTTTCCGTTCGCGACATCGTCCTGGTTGCCGGCGGCTTGTTTCTGCTGGTCAAAGGCACGATGGAAATCCACGATTCCGTCGAAGGCCGCGGCGAAGACGAAGACATCGATACCAAGCCGTCGGCGGTATTCGGCTATGTCATTGCCCAAATTGCGATCATCGATATCGTATTTTCACTGGATTCGGTGATCACCGCCGTCGGCATGGTCGACAATCGCTGGATCATGGTCGGGGCCATCATGATTGCGGTTGCCGTGATGATTTTTGCGGCGAACCCGATCGGCGACTTTATCGACCGACACCCCACCGTGAAGATGCTGGCATTGGCATTCATCATATTGGTCGGCGTAGCTTTGATCGCGGAAGGTTTCGATATCCATATCGACAGAAAACTGCTGTATTTCGCGATGGCATTCTCCGCCGGCGTCGAAGCCCTGAATATCTGGTCCAGAAAGAAGTCCAGAAGAAATTCGTAAGCTTTCCGGAGTGGCTGCGGCTACCCCGGAATTCGCCTATGCTGCGATGCTTGTCGGATCGGGCCGCCGAAACCGTCCGCGTGCCGCCTGAAATCTGTGAAGTGACAACGAGTTTCAAGCCTCGAGGATCATGCTAAATTGAAGCCCTGATCACAGGGCCTGCTATGACGACTGAGAACTCAGTTCATCCTGAAGGGGATGCCTTTCTATCCGGCGAGACTTGGCTGCGTTTGCGCGACGCGCTTCTGGATATTTCGCGGCATCCGTTCGTCAATGATGAAACCAGCCTGGAGCAAATCCTTGCTTCCAGCTCGCATGCGTTGTCCTGTCCACGTGTCGGCTTGTGGCTGTTTGAAGCCGACCATTCGGAATTGCGTTGTGCTGCGTTGTATCAGGATGGAAAGATGCAGTTGAATTTGCCGATCGTTTTGCATCGGGAAAAAACGCCGCATTATTTCAACGCCTTGAATGACCTGCTGACGCTTGCGGCACACGATGCGGCGAACGATCCTCGTACTTCGGAGTTCAAGGATAATTATCTGGCCGATAACAACATCGGCGCGATGCTGGATGTGCCCGTCAGCGTATTCGGAAAAATGATTGGCGTGTTGTGCCACGAACACATCGGCTCGGCAAGGCACTGGACCGATGAAGAACGCGTGTTCTGCTGTGCGATTGCAGCGCTTGCTTCCCAATCGCTGGAACACCGACGTTTGCACCAGATGGAAAGCGAACGCAATCGAGCACTGTTTTTCGACCATTTGACCGGCGTTTCAAATCGCGGCCTGATGCTGGATCGATTGAGCCAATTGATACGGGCCGGCGAGAGTGCGGCCTTGCTGTTGATCGATATTGATCGTTTCGGCAATGTGCTGCAGGCCATTGGCGACGAAGACGCCGATGCAGCTTTGGTCGAAATTGTTGATCGACTGGCGGGCTTGACCAGCATGGACCGGATTGGCCGCATGGGGAATGACGAATTTGCCGTGGTCGTCGTTTCCGATACCCCGATGATCGAAGCGATGAAAATCACTTCGAAAATACAGTCCGCCATAGCCAAGCCGATTTTCATCGGGCAACGTGAAATCGTGCTGACGGCGAGTGTCGGTATTGTCGCGGATATCGGGCTTTACAAAGACGCGGCCGATTGCCTGCGCGATGCAACGATTGCACTCAGCGCCGCGATACAAACCGGACGCGGCGGCCAGGAATTGTTCACCTCGGGAATGAATGAAGTCGCCAAGCAGCGAATGGCGATCGAGCAGGATATTCGCCGTGGTATGCAGCAAAACGAATTCCTGTTTTTCTATCAACCGATTCTTGATGCCGACACCCAGCTTTTACAGGGAGCGGAGGCGTTGTTGCGATGGCAGCATCCGGAAAAGGGCTTGCTCGCACCGGCGGAATTTATCGATGTCGCGGAAGAGTCCGGCGCCTTGCTGGCGATTCAACCACGGCTGATTCGCGAGTCATTCAAGTCTTTGGCGGCCTGGCGGAAACTGCCCGGTTACGAGGATTTCCGCCTGAGTTTCAATTTTTCGCCGGAACAATTGAGCTATCCCGGCTTCGCCTATGATCTGCAAATCATGCTCGATGAAGCGGGTCTAGGTTTTGATGCCCTTCAGGGTGAAATCACCGAAAATACGCTGTTGCACGACAAGGATAATTTGCTGCCGATACTGCTGAAATTTTCGGAAAGCGGTCTTGCGCTGGCTCTGGACGATTTCGGCACCGGCTACGCATCGGTGACGCATCTGGCGCAGTTGCCGTTGCAGATGGTCAAACTGGATCGCAGTTACGTCTCCAGCGCCTGCGACGATGAGCGCATGGCCAATATCGTGCAGCACCTGATTGCGCTGGCGCAGTCGCTGAACCTGAGGGTGATCGCGGAAGGGGTGGAAACCCAGGCCCAGTACGATTTGCTGCGTCGGTTGGGCTGCGACGAGGTCCAGGGCTATTTTTTCAGCCGGCCATTGGCATTGGCGGATTTTGAAACGCGATATCTTTCGGGCGTGTCACTCAGCAAAGTCTAGCGCTTGGGCTGGAACCCCAAATCGGGCAGAATAGCCACTCCAAACGAGTGAATTGCCTGATGATTTATTTGCACAATCTTGATCCAATCGCGCTGCACCTGCCGTTCTGGCCGCATGGCATTCACTGGTACGGCATCATGTATTTGACGGGGTTTGCGGTCGCGTATTTTCTCGGAATGCGCCGCGTGCGTGCCGGACGATTGCCCGGGGTGAGCGAAGAAGGATTGAGCGATCTCCTTTTTTACGCCATGGTCGGCGTCGTGCTGGGTGGCCGCGTCGGCTACATCATCTTTTATAATTTTTCCAGTTTTCTGGCCGATCCGCTGATGCTGTTCCGGATCAACGAAGGCGGCATGAGTTTCCATGGCGGTTTGATAGGCGTAATGGCTGCGGTTTCCTGGTGGTCGTGGAAACACAAGCTGCACATATTCGACACGATCGATTTCGTTGCGCCACTGGTACCGCCGGGATTGGGGTTAGGGCGATTGGGTAATTTCATCAACGGCGAGTTGTGGGGAAAATTCACACACGCCGATTGGGGTGTCGTTTTCCCGCAGAGCCTGACCGGCGCTTTTGCCAACATGACTCCCGATGAACTGCAGAAGGAATTTGCCAGCGGGGCGTTGAATGCATTTGCCCGGCATCCAACCCAGCTCTACCAGATGTTTCTCGAAGGCTTTGTGCTCTTGGGTTTCCTGTTCTGGTTCACAAGCAAGCCTCGGGCGCGTTATGCGGCGTCCGGTTGGTTTGCACTGCTGTATGGCATCTTCCGTTTTCTGGTCGAGTTCGTTCGCGAACCCGATGAGCAGCTCGGTTATCTCGCCGGCGGCTGGCTCACGATGGGGCAGATATTAAGCATTCCATTAATTGCGCTCGGACTGGTATTCCTGTTCATGTCCAGGACGTCGCCGACATTGCGGCCGGTGCCGATGAAGGATCCCGAGGCAAAAGAATAATGCAGGCTTATCTTGATGTGCTGACGCACGTGATGAAAAACGGTGCGGAAAAATCCGACCGTACCGGGACCGGCACGCGTTCGGTGTTCGGTGCACAGATGCGTTTCGATTTGAACGCCGGCTTCCCGTTGGTGACGACAAAAAAACTGCATTTGCGTTCAATCATTCACGAGTTGCTCTGGTTTTTGAAAGGCGAAACCAATATCGCCTATCTTAAAGAAAACAAGGTCAGCATCTGGGACGAATGGGCCGACGAGCATGGTGAGCTGGGTCCGGTCTACGGCAAACAGTGGCGTTCCTGGCAATGTCCGGACGGCAGTACCGTCGATCAAATCCAGTGGCTGGTCGATGAAATAAAACGCAATCCCGATTCCCGCCGCCTGATCGTGAATGCCTGGAATGTCGCGGACTTGCCGAAAATGGCATTGATGCCCTGCCATGCCATTTTCCAGTTTTACGTGGCGAACGGAAAACTGAGTTGCCAGTTGTATCAACGCTCGGCCGATCTGTTTTTGGGCGTGCCGTTCAATATCGCGAGTTATGCCTTGCTGACGCATATGATCGCGCAGGTTTGCGGTTTGGGTGTCGGTGATTTCGTGCACACGTTGGGGGATGCACACATTTATTCGAATCATTTCGACCAGGTGAACGAACAGCTTTCACGCACGCCACGTGCGTTGCCAAGTTTGCATTTGAATCCGGAAATAAAGGATTTATTCGCGTTCACCATTGATGATATCCGGATCGATAAATACGATCCGCTGCCCGCGATCAAGGCGCCGGTTGCGGTTTGAACCATGCAGAAAATTTCGCTCGTTGCAGCGCTCGATAACGAATTCGCGATTGGCCGCGGCAATACCTTGCCCTGGCATTTGCCTGCCGATTTGCAGCGTTTCAAGACGCTGACTTTAAACAAGCCGATTGTCATGGGGCGTAAAACCGCGGAGTCGCTCGGACGCGCGCTGCCAAAACGCCGGAATATCGTTTTGTCGCGTTCCGGATCCGTGCCATTCGACGGGATGGAAGTCGCCCGCTCATTCGACGAAGTGATGGATTCATGTCGCGACGAAGCGGAAATTTGCATCATCGGCGGAGGTGAAATTTACCGGTTGGCATTTGCGTTTGCGACACATCTTTATCTGACGCATGTCGATACTGTGGTGGAAAACGCCGACGCCTTCTTTCCGAATTTCGATCTGAAAAAGTGGCAAGTCGTGCCGCGGGAAAGACATGCAGCCGACGAAAAGCATGCCTTCGCATTCGAGTTCGTCGATTACGAATCAAAAAATACCTAGGAAGGCCCTTGGGCCCGATCGCATCCGAGAATCAGGCGCGTGCGGCCTGCACTTCCTGCACCCGTCCGGTGACCTGATGTAGCCGGAGTTCCGGCCCGAGTTCAAGCGCGGTCAGGCGACCGCCCCACACGGCGCCGGTATCGATACCGTAAACGCCTAGACCCATGAATAATCCCAGCGTTGACCAGTGACCGAAGATCAACGGCAATTCGCGTGCCGCATGTCCCGGTACTTCGAACCACGGATAGCTGCCGGGTTTTTGCGTACCAGGCCGGCCTTTATCTTCGAACACGATTCGACCCGATGGCGTGCAATAACGCAGGCGGGTAAAAACATTGATGATGGCGCGGTCGCGGTCGGGGCCGGTCAATTTCGGCGACCAGACAGGTTTGTCGCCATACATGTTCTTGAAAATCTTGCGGTAGCCGTCGCTGTGCAGGCGTGATTCGACTTCGCGCGCTCTTGCTTCGGCGATTTTCAATGTCCATTTCGGCGCAATGCCGGCGTGCACCATCGCGAAGCCAAGAGTGCGATCGACGTGCAGCAGTTTCTGCATGCGCAACCAGTTGATCAATATCTCTTTATCGTCGGCAAATAAAACACGTTGCAAATCGGGATTCACTTTGCGCTGGTCTTCTTCGCGGCGTTGCGCAATCGAGAGCAGGGATAAATCATGGTTGCCCAGCACGATGGTGCTGTGGATCTTCAGCGAATGGATCAGTCGCAGTGTTTCCAGCGATTGGCCGCCTCGGTTGACGAGATCGCCGCAAAACCAGAGGCGGTCCTTGGCTGGATCGAATTTTATGCGTTCAAGCAAGCGCGCCAATGCGTCGTAGCAGCCTTGCACATCGCCAATCGCGTAAGTGGCCATTAATGCAAAGTCCTCGGCACGCAGAGCGTAAACGGTGCGATGTCGGCATCGAATTGCAAACCGTCATCGGCCTGCATGTGATAGCTGCCGCGCATGGTGCCAAGCGCTGTTTCAAGCACGGCTCCGGAGGTGTACTCGAACGATTCGCCCGGGCGCAAATGCGGTTGTTCCCCGACAACGCCTTCACCGGTAACTTCCTGCACCTTGCCCAGCTCGTCGGTAATCACCCAGTGACGGCTCATTAATTGCGCGGGGACTTCACCCTGGTTTTCGATACGGATGGTGTAGGCAAAAACGTAGCGGTCGCGCTCGGGTTCGGATTGCTCATCCAGAAAGCGAGTCCTGACGGTAATTGTGATTTGGTGTTTTGCGGCCATGCGCTTAGTTTACGTGGTCGCAGCCGGTTTTGAAGCCAAAAAATTGGCCAATTTAATGAAATCGGCGACGGGTAACTGTTCCGCACGTGCATCGGGGCGCAGACCCACCGCTTCGATATCTTCACCCGTGCATTGGGCTTGCATGGCATTCCGGATGGTTTTACGGCGTTGTCCAAAGGCGTCGCGGACCAGATTCTCGAATAAAACCGTATCGTTGATCTGAATCTTGTCGCTCGCCAGCGGCACCAGGCGGACAACGGCCGAGTCGACTTTCGGCGGCGGGCGAAACGCATGCGGCGGCACCATGAAAAGCGGCGTGACTTCGCAACGGGCCTGCAGCATCACGGTCAGGCGACCGTAAACCTTGCTGCCGGGTTCCGCCGCCATGCGGTCGATCACCTCTTTTTGCAGCATGAAATGCATGTCGCGCACGGCCGGTGCGTGTTCCAGCACATGGAACAGGATCGGTGTCGAAATGTTGTAAGGCAGATTGCCGACCAGTCTAATCGCCGGACGATCTGCTGCCAGCTTGGTGAAATCCACCTTCAACACGTCTTTATGAATGATAGTGAGCTCGCCAATGCCTTCGGCCGATTCCATCAACGGCGTAATCAAGTCGCGATCGAATTCAATTACGGTCAATGATCCGTGCTTTTTCAAAAGCGGAAATGTAATCGCCCCCTGGCCCGGTCCGATTTCCACCAGGAAATCATCCGGGGCCGGTTTTACCGCCAGCACGATTTTATCGATGATGTCCTGGTCAACGAGAAAATGCTGCCCAAGATTTTTTTTTGGTGGATCCTTGAACAGTTTCATTTTGCATTCCGGGAATTGGACAGCTGTGTGCATTGTGTCACGGCTGCCATCAGGCTGGACGCATCGGCAATGCCTTTGCCGGCGATCTCGAGCGCGGTGCCATGGTCAACCGCGACGCGCGGGTAGGGCAGGCCCAACGTGATATTGACCGCATGCTCAAAGCCAGCGTGTTTGAGTACCGGCAGGCCCTGATCGTGGTACATCGCCAGCACGGCATCGAAGTTCGCCAATTTTTGCGGAAGGAAGGCGGTATCGGCGGGCAGTGGCCCGATCAAGTCCATTCCCTGTTCGCGCAGCTGCCGCAGGCAGGGTTCGATAATTTCAATCTCTTCGCGGCCCAGAATTCCGTTTTCGCCGGCATGGGGATTCAAGCCCAGTACCGCGATACTCGGATTTGCGATGGCGAATTGCATTTGCAAACTGCTATTCAGGATAAGCAGGGTCTTTTTCAGGCTTGCAAGGGTGATGGCATCGGGAACATCGCGCAATGCCAGATGCGTGGTTGCCAACGCCACACGCATTTGCGGGTTTGCCAGCATCATCACGACATCGCAGTTTGCATGCTCGGCCAGTAATTCGGTGGTGCCGGTATAGGCGATGCCACCGGCGTTGATTGCGGCCTTGTTCACCGGTCCGGTCACCATGCCGTGGAACTCGCCTTCAAGGCAGCCCTGCGCCGCACGCAATAAACTGGCGATGACGAATTGGGCGTTATCCGGATTGGCTTCTCCAAAAACCGTTGCGGCTTTCTGCTTCATCGGCAATATCGCCAATTCGCCCATGTCCGCTTTTTCATTTGCCGCAATCAAACGCAGCGGAAGCTTCAAAGCTTCCGCTGCGTGATAAAGAGTGTCGGGGTCGGCAATGGCAATCAGATTTGCCGAATGCCCTGTTTGCGCAATACGAACACAGCACTCAGGGCCGATGCCAGCCGGTTCGCCTGCAACAAGAGCCAGGCGGGTATTCATTTGTTTCAACTGCCGCCGAGGCGTGACTCGATGTAGGCATCATTGCGCAGCTGGCGAAGGAAGCGTTCGTATTCTTCTTCGGATTTACGCTGGGCAATCATCTGGCGAGCCTGGTTGCGACGGTTTGCATCGGTCATGTCTTCCGTGCGTGTTCCGAGGCGTTTGACGAAATGCCAACCCACGTCGCTCAAGAACACGTCCGAAACTTCACCGTCTTTCAATGCTTCCAGTTTGCCGCCAATACCCTGGCCCCATTGGTTAAGTTCGAACCAGCCCATGTCGCCACCTTTGCTGGCGTTCATTTCCTCGGTCGAGTTTTCACGTGCGAGTTTTGCAAAGTCTTCGCCGGCAACAATGCGGGCCCGTAAATCTTCGGCTTTTTGACGGGCAGCCTCGCTGCTCATGCCGGGTTTTACGGCGATCATCATGCCGAGCGCATGATATTGCGTGGCCATTTGTTTTTCCTGGGCGCGGGTCTCGATCAATTTGATCAATTGGAAACCGCTGGGGCCACGAACCGGATTGGTCACGTCGCCCGGTTTCATTTCACCAATCATGTTCACGAAAGCCGGCGGAATGGAATCCACCGTGCGCCAGCCAATTTCGCCGCCCTCGAGCGCATTTTGCGAATCCGAAAAACGGATTGCGGCGGAACTGAAATCCATTTCGCCCTTGTCGAGCAGCGCCTTGATGCGGGTAATTTTTTCCTGCGCCTTGGCCAGTTGCTCCGGTGTTGCGCCGTCGGGCAGTGCTACCAGGATATTGGCAAGTCGCACTTCGGGGCCGCCGATTTCACGCACGGACAACAGCTGGTCGATCTCGGTGTCTGAAACCTGCACACGACCCTGTACATAACTTTGGCGCAAGCGCTGGACCGTCAGTTCGTCTTTCAGGTTGTTGCGGAATTCTTCGTAGCTCAAGCCTTCGTTGTCGATCTGCGAGCGAAGTTGTTCGAGCGTGATCTTGTTCTGGTTGGCAATGTTTTGTATTGCCTGATTCAGTTCGTTATCGGAAACACGCACGCCGCCGCTGTTCGCACGTTCGACTTGCAGGCGCAGCAGGATCAGGCGTTCAAGTACCTGTTTCCGAAGAATATCTTCAGGGGGCAATTGGCCGGGCTGTTTTGCGTACTGGGCTTTCACGTTATCGACGGCGCGCTGTACTTCGCTGTTCAGAATGACGTCTTCATCCACGATGGCGGCAATACCGTCGACACTGGCTACTGGCTGATCCTGTGCCAGGACCGCATTGCTCGTTACACCCAATAAAATGGCTAATAACAAACCGGAAAACTTCTGTTTCATGTGTTTCAAACTCCGTCAGCGTTGCATGCACGGGTACAAGCCGGCCACAAACGATTAATTCATGATTGATTTTATTGGGAATAACCTAGGATAGCATTATCCAGCAGGGCTTCCGTGTCACGGCCAAAGCTACCCAAGCCGTTCAGTTCGAGTTCGACATAGAGGCCAAAGTTCGATTTGCCGTCAAAAGTGCGTATGTAGTCACGGCCGAGTACCCGCAAGGCAACGCAACAGCTCTTCCATTCTATGCCCAGCAGGCTTTCGAGGCTTTTGCCGTCCTGGATCGAGTAATTCCAACGGCCAATCAGATTCCAGTCTTTGCGCACCGGAATCCGGAAGCTCATGTCGGTCTGTTCAAGCGAGTTTTTGCGATACCGGTAGGCCGCGTTGAACAAGCCACCGTTATCCCAGCGCACTTGGCTCCGCAGTCCACTGAGCTGCGTTTCGGAGCTATCGGGATCCCACTGGTGGGTCAAACCAATATTCCAGTTGTCCGACAAGGTCCAGTCAACCTGGGCTACCCAAGCCGAACCACTGTTTGGCAACGCGGGCGAGCTAGGTAGCGTCACTTTCGGACTGTCGAAATAGGTGATTCGGCCCAAACTGGCACTCAGGCGTTCTACGCCGGTGTCCTGTTCATAGAAACGGGTGGTGAGCGCAACGGTAGCCTGATTGGCATCGCTCTGGCGGTCGGCACCGCCGAAACGATTGGTCCGGAACAGGGCAGGCCAGTCAAACGTGAGGTCACGGCTGTTGAACAGCGGCAGGTTCGTTTGATCGCGATAGGGGACATACAGATAAAAAAACCGTGGCTCGAAGGTCTGCAAGTATTTTTTATCGTTCCATTGGGTATCGCGTTCAAACACCATGCCTGCATCCAGACTGACGATCGGCAGGCTGCGCTGCGGCGAGGAATCGCCGCCTGGCGCGATCAGGCTGCTGTCGTTGTCGGCATCGTGCAGGCTATCGTACTGCGTGAAGCGCCAGGCGATTTCAGGGGTGATATACCAGGATGCGCCAGTGAAAGGCAGTCTTACGAAGGGTTGGATATCGATGCGTGAGCCGCCATCGCCACTGCTGTTGACGTCGTCGCGTGTGTAGCGAACCGCTTCGGCATCAATGCCAAATTCAAACCAGTTGCTCAGCGGCTTCATCCAACTTGCCTGGAGCCGGGGCAAACGGCGAAACGGCGCATTGCCATCGGGTAATAACGGATTCGCAATTTGCCAGTATTCGAAACCGAAGCTTGCCGACCAATTGCGGCCACGGCCGTAAATGCCTGCCTGACTTGCGAGAAGCGACAATGAAGTCGAATTAAGCGATTGGCCAAAATCGGAGAAGTACTGGCGATCACTGACTTGATTCAGGTTTGCCGACGTATACCAATTCGAATTGATGGCGGTGAAATGGTTGAACTGGATGAGGCCGCGGTCACGACCGGTCTGGTCGTCATTGGGCAGCCACGTGGTTTCAAGCGAGCCGTTCGAACGCCCCATCAGGTAACGAAATTCGGTGCCCAGCATCAAGCCGCGTTCCGACATCCATCGCGGAGTGAAGGTTGCATCGTAGTTCGGTGCGATATTCCAATATATTGGCACCTGGATATCAAAACCGTTGCGCTGATCATTGCCAACGGTAGGCGAGAGGATGCCGCTGCGGCGTTTGTCATCGGTCGGGAAGCTGATATAGGGCAGCCACAACACGGGCACACCGCCCAATCGCAAGGTGGCATTGGTGGCGCTGCCGCGCGCCGCTTTCTGGTCTACCGAAATGTGGTTCGCGGAAAATTCCCATTGCCGTTGGCCAGGCGGGCAGGTCGAATAAGTGGCGTCTTCGAGTTCGCCGGTTTCGGCCTTCATGGTGGCTTCCTGCGCCGTACCGTTGCCCAAATTGTTGCTGAACTGGTATTGCACGCCCTGCAAACTCATCGTGTCTTTTTTCTGGTCGCCGCTGGCTTGTTTCGCGGTCAGGCGGACGCTACGATCCTGATAACGCACAGGACCCTCGGTCACGAATTGCTCGTTGTCATGCGTGTAGGTGAGCTTGTCGGTATTCATCCACTGATCCGATCGCTGCAGCAGCACATTGCCCTCGAACACCGTGACCTTCTCTTTTTCGAGATTCATGTTGTCGGCTTGGATATCGGTTGCCGTCAGCTCGCGATTTTCGGTGGAAACCGGATCGGTGTTGAATACCGGCAGCGTTTGGGGGCTGACGCAGTAATTCCAGTTTTGCTCCGCTTCCTGGGCGTAAACGGCCTGGGAAATGGCAAAACAAAGAGGTAATAAACGCAGAACTGGACGGGACACAGGCGAATCCTGAAAACCAAGATGGGGTGTATTCTAGCCGTTATTGATCAAACCCCATAGGAGCCTGCCGTGAGTCAAAAGATCGAGAAAACCGATGCCGAGTGGAAGGCCGAGCTAAGCCCGGAGCAATACGCCATTTGCCGTTGTTCCGAGACCGAGCGGGCATTCACGGGGAAATACTGGGACCACCACGCCGACGGGGTCTATGTTTGCGCCGCCTGCAAGGCGGAGTTGTTCGGTTCGGACAGCAAATACGACTCCGGCAGCGGTTGGCCCAGCTATTACAAACCCATCGAAAAATCGGCCGTAGCAGAAGGGTTGGATGCCAGCCACGGCATGCAAAGGATCGAGGTGAAATGCGCGCATTGCGATTCTCATCTAGGCCATCTGTTTCCTGATGGACCTGCGCCGACGGGTTTACGCTATTGCATCAACTCTGCCGCGCTGGATTTCAAAGCCGAGTAGGTCGGGCCCTTGCCCGACGTTTTCAAAGATTGCGATGTGGTTTATGTCGGGCCGGGGCCCGACCTACGCCATCAAGCCGCGCAAATGGGCCACGCTGCATTCACGCAATGCCGTCAGGCTATAGCCGCCTTCAAGCATCGAAATGATCCGCCCCTGCGAATATTGCCCGGCAATCTTTGCCAGTTCATGGCTTAACCATAAATAGTCATCGGCTTGCAGGTTCAAGTCGGCAAGGGGGTCCAGGCGGTGGGCATCGAAACCTGCCGAAATCAGGATGATTTCCGGTTGATACGCGATGAGTTCGGGCAGGAATTTCTGCTGCCAGATCGAGCGAAAATCCGCGCTTCCGCTTCCCGGCAACAACAGGGCATTGCTCAGTCGCTGCGGAATATTTTCGTCGGACGAACCGGTGTTCGGATAGATGCCGGCTTCGTGCGTGCTCAAGTAGAAAACGCGCGCTTCATCCTTGAAGATATCCGCCGTGCCGTTGCCGTGATGCACATCGAAATCAACGATGGCAATTCTTTGCAGTCGATGTTCGGCAAGTAAATGTTCCGCACACACCGCGATGCTGTTGAAAAGGCAAAACCCCATCGAGGTCTCGCGCGTTGCATGATGGCCCGGCGGGCGTACGGCGCAAAACGCCTGGGTAATCTCGCGACGCATCACTGCATCGGCAGCGGCAATACCAGCCCCGGCAGCATGAAGAGCGGCTGATTTCGATGCCGGTGACATCACGGTATCGGGGTCAATCTGGAAATTGTCCAGTATTTCAGTATCGAGAATTTTTTCGATCAATTCGGTGCTGTGCGCACGCTCCAATTGATATCGCTCGGCTTGCGGGGCTTCACGCCATTCCAGCAAAGGAAATGCGCCATGCAATGCCTGAATTACCGAGGCGAGACGCGGCGCACATTCGGGGTGCCCGGTACCGGGATCATGGGCAAGACAGTCGGGATGCGTATAAACACGCATCGTTCAGCCTTTTCGGCGCTGATGGTTCCAGAGCACTTCGCCGTGGCCACTGGCGCGTGCCAGCACGCGTGCCAATACAAACAGCAAATCCGACAGGCGATTGAGGTAGCGAATGGCTTCGGGCCTCACGGCATCGTGATGCGACAATGTCACTGTCTCGCGCTCGGCGCGGCGACTGATGGTGCGTGCCAGATGGCAATGCGCCGCCGCCATGCCGCCGCCGGGAAGGATGAAATCCTTCAGGGGCGGCAAGTCGGCGTTGAATTTGTCCAGCGTATTTTCCAGGTGGGTAATGTCTTCGTCGAAAATCGCCGAATGGCCCGGGATGCAAAGTTCGCCGCCCAGGTCAAACATATGGTGTTGTACCGATACCAGTATTTCGCGCACGTCATCCGGAATGTCGCAGGCCAGGATCAGGCCGATGGCACTGTTGGCTTCGTCGACCGTGCCATACGCAGTAACGCGTGCGGAGTCTTTGGAAACGCGGGTGCCGTCGCCAAGGCCGGTGGAGCCGTCGTCACCGGTTTTTGTATAGATTTTCGAAAGACGGTTTCCCATATGCGGTTAGACGGTTTGCGTTTTCAAGGCAGGCAGATGTGAACGCAGCAACGCGAAGCCTCCGAACAGGATCACGCTGTAAACTGCAACGCCGGCAAGTTGCCAATGGAAGAAGGGAATGCCGGCGATATAGCAGGCCAGCAGGCCATTGGCCGACATCGGATACATGCTGCCGCCAGCCCATACCGCGAAATTGGTGACCACGAAAAACAAGGTGGCGCTGCACAGTCCGAAGCCGGCAACACGCAAGGCCGATACTTTGCCGCGCAGTGCAAAACCCATTACCGAAATCAGCAGGATCGTGCCGTAAATCACCGGCATGCCATCGTGAAAACCGATGAAGAAATCCGCCAGCAACATCGCCAGCAAAGGTACGGCGATACCCAGCCAGCGGTTTGCGAAATACGCACCGCCAAACAATGCCATCGACTCGATCGGAGTAAAATTGAAAGGATGCGGCAATATGCGGCTCAGAGCTGCCAGCACAATCAGCACGGTGAGTGCGAGCGGGCCGGGAGCGAAGGAAGTATTTTGATTCGTAGACATAAGGAAATCCGTAGCGGGGTACCGTCAAGAGGAATAGGATACCCCAAGCGGCCGAGCTCTGGCTAAAGATTGATGTAAGCACATGCATGATATTTTGATTTTGGGCGGCGGCCTGGTTGGCAACAGTCTCGCCTGTGCCCTTGAAAACAACGGACTGCGCGTCGGCCTCGTGGAAGCGAGTATTCCGAGTACGGGTGCGCCCGGCTTCAATGAACGCAAGTTGGCCCTGTCTGCCGCGAGCCTGAATGCGCTGCGTCATCTGGCTGTTGTGCAGAAATTCGCCAGCGGCTTCAGCCCGATCAGACGCATTCACATCAGCCGCGTCGGTGATTTTGGCTGTGTCGATGTCCGCGCGGAAGATTACCAGCGCGACTATTTTGGCGGCGTGGTGCTCGCGCGGGATCTGGGCACGGCGCTTGAAGCCCGAGTCGCGGAATTGAAAAACGTGGTGCTTTACCGTCCTGCCAAAGTCCTGCAAGTCGTGCCGGATCATTTGTTGCCGACGGTACTGGTCGAATGCGACGGTAAACAACAACAGCTCTCGGCGAAAATCATCATCGGTGCCGACGGTACCCAATCCATGGTCCGTTCCGCACTGAATATTGCGACCGATGAATTTGATTACCGGCAACATTTGTTCGTTTGCAGTCTACAGACCGACCGGGTCTCTGATGGAACGGCCTTTGAACGATTTTCGTCGCAAGGGCCGGTTGCCTTGCTACCGATGCCGGGCGGCCAGCATGGCGCGCTTTGCGGCGTTGCCAGCGATGAAGTCCATCGCGTGGAAGCCATGAACGATGCCGAATACATCGATTATTTCCAGCAGCGTTTCGGCTGGCGTGCAGGCCGTGTCAAAAGAGTCGGTGCCCGTACGCATTACCCGCTCAGGAAAGTGGTTGCCAAGGACATCGTTGGCCCCGGCAGCGTGTTGATGGGCAACGCGGCACAGACGATCCATCCGATCGGTGCGCAGGGTTTCAATCTTGGGCTGCGCGATGCCTTGAGTTTTGTCGAGTGTCAGCAGCTGCATGATTTGCAAAGTGCCGATTTGTTCTCGAGTTACAAGGAAAGCCGGCGTGAAGACCGTGAGCAAACGATCGCATTCAGCGATGGTTTGGCGCGTTTTACTTCGCTGGAAAATCCGTTTGCGAAAACGGCCCGCTCGTTCGGGTTCCTTGGGCTTGGAATGAGCACCGATTTGCAGGCACCCATCATCAACGGTGCAATGGGCTTCCGTGGGAAAATTCCAAAACTTGCGCGAGGCTTCCCATGAAATATTTTGATATTGCCGTTGTTGGTGCAGGTATTGTCGGTAGTTGCGCTGCATTGTCGCTGGCGCGCGCCGGTTATCGCGTCGCATTGATCGAGGCACATGAGCCGAAACCATGGTCGGAAACCATTCCCGATTTAAGAGTCGTGGCCCTGGCACCCGACAATCAGCAGCTACTCGATAAATGCGGCGTCTGGAAAACAATTGCCGCCCGTCGCGTACAGCCTTATACCGACATGCGGGTTTGGGATGCCGCTGCCGGCAACGAACTGCATTTGTTGGCAAGCCAGCAAGCGCAGGAGTTTTTGGGCGCAATCGTTGAAAACAACAATATTGCCGATGCCTTGTGGCAGGCGATCAAGCAGGAAAGTCGCGTTAGCCGCTTTTGTCCGGACAAGCTGGAAAGCATAGAACAGGGAAATGTCGTAACGCTGACATTGAAGAGCGGCATCGTCGTCAAGGCCGGATTGGTTTTGGGTGCCGATGGCGCGAGTTCGAAGGTGCGCGAACTGCTCGGCTTGAAGACCGACAAAAAAGATTACGGACAAAGCGGTGTTGTCGCTTACGTGAAAACCGAGCGGCATCATGCCAACACGGCCTGGCAACGTTTTCTGCCGACCGGCCCGCTGGCTTTTTTACCGTTCAATGACGGCCGCTGCTCGATTGTCTGGACCTTGCCGAACGATGAAGCCGAACGTCTACTGCATTGCGATGAAGAAACTTTTTGTCGCGAACTTGCGCGCGCATTCGACGCACGTCTTGGCGATGTGACGGAAGTCTCGCAACGTGCGGCATTTCCGTTGCAGCGGCAATTATCGAAAGAAATGCTGGTCGGGCGTGTCGCCTTGATTGGAGATGCCGCTCACACCGTACATCCGCTGGCAGGGCAGGGCGTCAATCTGGGCCTGCGGGATGTGGCTTCGTTGCTCGCACTGCTGGGTGAAGCAGGAGCATCGTCTGAACATTCCCGCGATAAAAACGTAGAGGCGATTTCACAACACAAACTGGAACGCTGGTCGCGCCAACGCATCAGCGAAAATGCGATTGCTGCCTATTCGTTCGAAGCGATCAATCGCGTGTTCTCGAACGACGATGTTTTGCCGACACTGTTGCGTGGGCATGCGTTCGGCATAGCCAATGCCGTGGCTCCGATCAGAAACTTTTTATTGAAACAGGCAGCTGGCAGATAATCTGGTTTTCGATGGCCGCTACCACGTTGAGTATCGGCATAGGGATTTTGTCGGATGCCATTGATGGCAAAGTCGACAAAAAAAGTGCCCAGCAATCGATCTGCATGACTCCTGCGTGCAGGATTCAAACGCCGCAGAGTTCCGCAGCCAGCAAGCGCTGATTGCCGAAGGTAAAAAAAGCGGCGGATTATCCGCCGCTTTTTTTTGTGGAAAAATTGGAATGGCCGGATTTAAATATTTCCATGTGGGCAACACAAGGCGCAAAGTATTTCTCGCGCGCTGCAGATTGGTGACAAGCTTTCACAATTGCATTGTCGTGCCTGTGTTACAAGAATCGCACTAAATAAATTCTGGAATCATTGAATGTCGAAAATTAAAACAGCGTTGATGCCGCTCGCATTTGCGGTATTGGCGATTGGTTCGCAGTCTTTATTGGCGCAACCGTATGCCTACATCACCAATCGCAGCACGAACAATGTGTCGGTAATCGATACCGCAAGCAATTCCGTATCGGCGGTGATTCCGGTGGGCAGCGTGCCGATTGGAGTGGCGGTGAATCTGTCAGGGTCCAGGGTGTATGTAACGAATTTCAGCGGCAATAATGTTTCTGTCATTGAAACTGCCGGCAATAGTGTTATTGCGACGATTCCGGTCGGCGTGAATCCCGAGTACGTGGCGATCAATGGTTCCGGAACAAGGGTCTATGTTACCAATCGCGGCGGTGCCAGCGTATCGGTGATCGACGTGGCCACCAACACGGTGACTGCGACAATTCCTGTTGCGGCTACCCCCATCGGAATCGTCGTTAACAGCGCCGGTACCCGAGCTTATGTTGCTCACAACACTGCGGGAAATAACGTGTCGGTTATCGACACCGGAACCAATACGGTAGTCGCTAGCGTGGCGACACCGGCGGGCTTTCCTTTCGGAATTGCAATTCATCCGGACGGTAGTCGTTTGTATGTCGCCAACACATGGGGCAACGTGGTCAATGTGATCGATACGGCAACAAACAGCTTAATCAAAGCGATACCTGTAGGTGCCTGGGTTTACGGGCTTGCAGCGAGTCCCGATGGCAGCCGTATTTACGCAACCAATAACCAGGGAAGCAGCATGTCGGTTATCGACACCGGTACCGATACCGTTGTTGCGACGGTGCCGGTAGGTTCGGGTCCGTGGGGAGTTAGCGTCAATCCTTTCGACAATTCGGTTTATGTAGTGAACACGAACAACAATAATGTGTCGGTGGTAGATCCAAATTCCAATACGGTCATTGCAACGACGGCGGTGGGTGGTTTTCCGACCGGCTTCGGCGTGTTTATCCAGCCGGATGTGAATATTGCCAACCTCGCGATCCGTACCCGCGGCTCGACCAGCGTCAACGTAAAAAATGTTGCCCGCATGAATATCGTTGTCGACAACTATGGTCCTGACTCGGCGTCCAATGCCGTCGTTGCGGTCAGTACCAACGGACCGGCCAGTGCCTTCAAAATTACGGCGGCGACAGGCTGGACTTGTGCGCTGGATGCCGCAAATCCGGCAGCCGCAAAATTCATGTGTGCCGCAGGCAGCGACCTTGCCGTCGGTGATCGCCCCGAATTCGTGCTCGCTTTCACCGCGCCCGCGGCGATGGCTTCTTCAGTTTTGAATATCGGTGTTGGCGTTTCATCGGATGCCGTCGATAGAAGCGGTGGCAACAGTAGCGACAGTCATTCCATTTACGTCAATCCTGTGCGTACGACTCAACCGCCACAGAGTCCTTCGCTCGACAAGCGCTGATTCTGCGGGGAAGGCAATGAAAATGCTGCGGGCGAAAGTCTGCAGCATTTTTTATGGGTCGGATATGACGGAATCAAATCACCGTTGCGAAAACCGTGATTTCCTCGCGATCGTGGTAAAGCTGTTTCGCATGCATATGCAATGCCTTGCCGGATTGCTGTTCAAATTCATCCAGGCACAGCCGGGTTTCTTCCCAGCGTTTTTTCATCGGCAATTTCAGGTTGAAAATGGCGTGCTTGCACCAGCCATTGGCAAACCATTCCGCCATGCGATGCGCGACCTTGCGCGGCGATTCCACCATGTCGCATACCATCCATTCGAGTTTTCTCGGCGGTTGCCATTGAAAACCGTCGGCACGAATGTGGTTGATCAGGCCGGTCGCCATAGCGGTCTCTGACATTGGACCGTTATCGATCGAAGACACGTGCAGTCCATGTTTGGTGAGTATCCAGCTCCAACCGCCGGGTGCAGCGCCGAGGTCGGCGGCATGCATTCCGGGCTTGAGAATCTTTGCGCGTTCTTCATCGCTCATGAAAATCATCAGCGCTTCGTCGAGTTTCAACGCCGAGCGGCTGGGTGCGTTTGCCTGTGCACGGAGGCGCGGCACGCCGAGCGGAAACGGCGAACTGTCTTTCGGATCGGAACTGGCAAGCAGGGCATGCGTACCGGCCAGAAAGAAAACATGCAAACGCGGCAAGCGCGCATCTTCCTTGTCGCTGAGCAATCCGCGTTTGCGAAGCGCGGGACGCAATGCGTTGGTGAATGCGCGTGCCAATCCCGACAGCGGCTTGCCTTCATCGGAATCGGGGTGCTCGACCAGGATATCGCCGAAGCGTCCGCGCCCGGCAATCAACTCCAGCATCGGCGTGACGCGGTCGGTAGGATTCAGGTCTTTCAGTTCGGCGAAAAGTTCGAGTTTCTGGCGGGCAAACACGATGTCGTGATAGCGCAGGCTTCTCGACAATGCCGCGGCATCCTCGCAAACATAGGTGACGTAACCGCTGTTCCGTTCGGTTTTCGCATAGCCGTGGAAACCGGCATTCGCCGCGCGCTCGGATAATTCGGCGGCAAGATCCGGCTCAAAGCCCTGGCGGCAGTAGCAAAGCAAACCATTCATTTTTTAATTCTTGTAAAAAGGGATACATCAGGGATGAAACGGTTTGCTAATACACGAGCCCGCTTTCGCCATACTCTTTCAGCACGGCGCACGCTTCCTCGCGCAGAATGTCGGTATGCACCTCGATGCCGCGTTTTACAAGCTCGCCTTTCCAGTCGTTTGGCAACGGGCCTTCATCGAAACCGGCGAGGCTTTGCACGTCGTCGGCACGCGCTGCAATCAGGAGCTCATCGATGCCGGCCCATATCAGGGCGCCATAACACATGGAGCAAGGCTGCGCCGAGGTGGCGAGCGTGATGCGGTCGCCGCCATCGTTCAAACGGAACTTCTGCAGTCGTTGTTGCGTCGTCGCCAGCGCCATCACTTCGGCATGCGCTGCCGAACAGTTATGCGGCACCACGCGGTTTACGCCGACGCCGAGCAAGCGGCCTGCCTGATTGAATACCGCCGCGCCAAACGGGCCGCCGCTCTGGCCGCTTACATTGAGTTGCGATAATTGCACGGCAAGCGCAATACGGCTTTCGGCTGTTTCGTAAACAGCATCGGCATCGACCTGATCATGAATCCAGGGCGGCAGCGTCAAATGGAGTTGTGCGTAAAGCATTATTGGATTTTTTCCTCGGCGCCCGCACCTGAACCCGGGCCGGTCACGCCTTCGCATTTGTTGTTGGTGCAG
>CAZPCE010000005.1:0-24989 GCA_964584915.1 uncultured Arenimonas sp.
AAGAGGAAGAGCAAGTGGTACCGGTGAGCTTTACAGATCCACCACCGCCACCACCACCACCGCCACCACCACCGCCCGAAAAGGTAGTTGTGGTCACGACAGTGGTGAACACGCCGCGTCCAACGCCGATACCGCCGCCGCCCGAACAGCCGCCAGTGGTTTATAACGATCCAAACGCAAACTCGGTTGCCGCACCTCCGCCGGCGCCACCCACCGTTGCGACAGCAATCCCGGTGGACGTTGCCCCCGCACAGGACATCAGTGCCAACTCGATCCTGAAACCGAAATATCCGGCACAGGAACTTCGTGACGGCGTGACGGGTACGGTGCGTTTACGCGTTAGTATCGACGCCAATGGTAATGTGTTGGCCGTTGTTGTCGATAAATCAAGTCGAAACAGGAATCTTGATCGAGCAGCAATTGAAGCAGTGCGCAAATGGAAGTTCAATCCTGGCATGAAAAATGGTCAGAATGTTGGGGGCGATGTTATCGTTCCTGTTAATTTCACTCTCTAATAATCACTAAGATAAAGGTCATCCTTATGCTACAGGACATCCTCACCCTCTCGGCCGCAGCTGCAGGCGGCGCCAATAACACAGCGGAAGCCTTCAACAAGATGGGCTTCAGCCACATGTTCAACACCTTCATCACTGGCGAAAACAACGTCGGCGCGATCGTGTTCACCACGTTGGTGATCATGTCGATGGGTTCGCTCTATTACATGGCAGCGAATTTCATCAAAGGCCGCGTTATTTCAAGCCGTGCCGACAAAGTGATGGCCACCTTCTGGGAAAGCAACCCGCAGGACGCGATTCGCTTCATGGAAGAACAACCAGCCAACGAACCCTTCTCCAAAATTGCCCTGGAATGCGCCCAAGCCGCTGCCCATCACCAACGTAGTGAAGGCAACCGTCTGGCAGAATCGCTGAACCGTTCCGAATTCATCGACCGTACCTTGCGCCAAGTCGTGACCAAGGAAAGCGCACGTCTTGAAGACGGCATGACCTGGCTCGCAACGGTCGGTGCAACCGCTCCGTTCGTTGGTCTGCTCGGTACCGTTTGGGGTATCTATCACGCCCTGATCAACATCGGTGCTTCCGGCCAGGCTGACATCGGTAGCGTTGCAGGTCCCGTCGGTGAAGCGCTGATCATGACCGCCATCGGTCTGTTCGTCGCTATTCCTGCCGTGTTGGCATACAACTTCTTCACGCGCAGCAATCGCAACACCTACGCAAAATTCGATACCTTTGCCCATGACTTGCACGACTTCTTTGCAACCGGCGCACGCGTCGGCGGCGACAAGCGTTAATCAAGAATCTGAAGCAGGTATTTTAAGGAAGGCTTTATGGCATTTAGCTCAAATTCCAGCGGCGGCCCAATGGCTGACATCAACGTCACACCTCTCGTAGATGTGATGTTGGTATTGCTTATCATCTTCATGATTACGGCGCCTTTGATGACGCACAAAATCAAAGTGGATCTGCCTAAAGCTACCTTGGATGAAAAACCGCCTTTGAAGGTTGCTCCTGTCACGGTTACGGTAAAAGCCAATGGCGACATTTACTGGGCCGACGCCAAAGTGACCCAGGATGCTTTCGAAGCCAAGCTGGACACGATCATTACCATGGATCCCCAGCCAGAGCTCGATATCCGTGCCGATAGAGACACCAAGTACAAGCTGATTGAAAAAACGACCACCACGGCGAAGAACCGCGGCGTTCGCAAAGTCGGCTTTGTTTCCACACGTGAACGCTGAGACGGAGTAGAACAATGGCATTTTCTTCAAACTCCGGCGGCGGCCCAATGGCGGACATCAACGTCACCCCATTGGTCGACGTGATGTTGGTGCTCCTGATTATCTTCATGGTCACCGCACCACCGATTTCGCACCAAATCCAGGTCGATCTGCCGCAACCAACGATCAATCCGCCACCACCACCGCCAAATCCGCCCGATCCAATCAAGATCCGTATTGATGCCGGCGGCGGCGTGATGATGAATGGCACACCGATTGATCTGAGATCACTGGAAGCGCAATTCGATGCCATCAGCGAACTGGAAACGGAACGCCAAGGCAAACTGGAAATCGATACCGATCCGGAAGCCGAATACGAAGTATTGGCCAAGGTGCTGGCACGGGCGAAAAATGCAAAACTGACGAAAATCGGATTTGTGAAATCCGAGGGCTGATCAAGCCGACGTATACGAAACCTCTTATGTAGCAACGCCGCCGAAAGGCGGCGTTTTTTTATTTGCCAAAAAATTAAATGAGGAGTAGATATAAGCCATCAACCAACGCAAAGGAGTGGCTTATGTATAAAACGACTTCCTCGAACATGATGGCCGACATCAATATCACACCGTTGGTCGACGTCATGCTGGTACTGTTGGTGATCTTCATGCTGGTGGCGCCGGCGATTACGCAAAGAATGAGCCAGAACATCGGACCATCGCCGATTGTGCCCAAATCCGATCCCCACAAACTGATCGTGCAAGCTGGCGATACTTATCAGCTCGATGGGCAGTTCATTAGTCTGGCCGAGCTGAAGTCGCATTTCACCCAAGCGGTGAAATCAGACAGCAAATACGCCGTGCAGGTGTTCGGCGAGCCGGAAGCCAGCTATCAAAGCTTTACCGAGGTAATGGCGATAGCCAACAACGCCGGTGTGCAGCAGTTGAGCATGGCATCGAATTAATGCGGAGCGGCGATAACGCGCAAATAGCTTTGTACGGTGGCATACAAGCCATCGTATAAAGCATCGTTGAACAAGGCGTGGCCGATCGACACTTCGCGCAGCATCGGAATTGCTGCCAGAAACGGCAGCAGGTTTTTCTGGTTCAAATCATGGCCGGCATTGACGCCGATGCCCAGTGACTGTGCTTCCAGGGCGGTCGTACGGCATATCGAGAGATCCTGTTCGGCGTTGCCGCACTCGAAATCATGCGCATAAGGACCAGTATAAATCTCGATACGATCCACTCCAAGCTCGCCGACAACGGACAAGTCAGCTACGTCCTGATCGACAAACAGGCTGACACGATCGCAATAAGGCTTCAATTCGTTGATCACAACCCGCAGGCGCGCGGCATCTTGCCGTAGATTGAAACCGTGATCGGAAGTTATCTGGCCATCGCCGTCGGGAACCAGCGTCACTTGCGTCGGTCGTGTTTCCCTTACCAAAGCCAACAGACCAGGATAGTCGCCTCGCGCCGCTGCGAAAGGATTGCCTTCGATATTGAATTCGACTTTGTTGGCCACCAGTTTGGCCAAACCACGTACATCAGAAGGCAGGATATGACGAAGGTCGGGACGCGGGTGTACCGTTATTCCGCCGGCGCCGGCATCGATCGCCACCGTTGCGGCTTCGAGTACGCAGGGTAAATTGCCGCCGCGGGAGTTGCGCAGAACCGCGACCTTGTTAACGTTCACACTAAGCAGCGTCATGAAATAATCCAGCCTGATATTGCCAACAGAGTATCATCGAAAACATTCCTCTCAGCTAACGAGATAGGCGCCATTACCAAAAGCCATCATGAATAAATCCATCCGTCACTTTGTTCTTGTCTTGCTCGGCTGCTTCTCTTTATGGCAGAGCGCGCCCGCTATGGCGCAGACAATGAAACTACATGGCGCGCCTTTGATGCAACGTTATACGGCAAAGGATTTTAATGCCAACCCGCAGCATTTCAGCATCGCGACCGACAAGGCCGGGCGTTTGTTCGTTGGCAACTCCGAGGGAATACTGCGGTTCGACGGTACCAGCTGGGAATTGATTGAACTACCCGGCAAACAGATTGCCCGTGACCTGATCCGGGCCAACGACGACAAGATTTACGTTGCCAGTTACGACACCTTCGGCGAACTGATAACGGACAAAGACGGGAAAATCACTTTTCAGGAATTATTGACGGCAAGCGGTCTCAAGGGAGACAAGCGGCACGTTGGCGTGGTTTGGGAAGTGTTTGATACCGATGAAGGCATCTATTTTCGTGCGGAAGATACGCTTTTCTTCATCAGCTACGACAGGAAAACGACTCGCAATTGGCCGCTTTCGGTAGATGTGCGTAGCGTATTTCCGCAAAAGAACACGCTTTACGCGCGCATAGACGGCCTCGGTTTCTGCAAGTTCACGAACGGAAAGTTTGAACTCGAGCCCGGCGGCGAAGCATTTTCCAAACGCCCTTTGCCCGGAATGATCGACAAGGGAAGCTGGCGTCTACTGGTATCGGACGATGGTTTTTACCGCGCTGACGAAACCGGGCTCAAGCGTCTTCCCAACGCGGCCGGCTCCGAATTGAACAATAGCCAGGCTTACGAGGTACTGGCTTTGGTAGACGGAAGTTTTGTCGTAGGAACGCGTCTGGGCGAGTTGTTCCGTTTTGGCCAGGACTTCACTGTGCTCGAACGGTTGAAACTGGGCAGCTTCGCGGTTGCCGCGATGAGCGTCGATAACGAAGGCGGTTTATGGGTAGCAACCGAAGGCGATCTGCTGCGATTGGCGATGCCTTCGCCTTGGTCGTTTCTGGATGCTCATCAGGGTGTTCAAGGCATAGTCAGTGATTTCGAATGGCACGAAAATGCGCTCTGGATCGCAAGTACCGGCGGCATCGCGCGAATCGTGCCGTTGCCCGACGGTACGAGCCGCTACGAAACTAAGCCATGGGTCGACTATGAAGCTTATGTATTCGACAGCAACGATGCCGGTTTGCTGATCGGGCACAGGCAGGGCTTGCTGGTGCTCGACAAGGGCAGCACGACGCCGAGGACCTTGCTTGAAGATCAGAAAGAACTGGTGCTGCTGTTCGAAAAATCGCGTTACGACGAAAACCTGATTTACGCACTCGCGCACCATAGCCTGCTGATTCTCAAAATCGTGGATGGCAAGTGGCAGATCAAGAAGACGATTTCCCTGAACGGTTTCAGCGTGGATAGCCTGGTGGAAACCGGCCCCGGCGAAATCTGGTTCAGCAATAATTATGCCGGGCCGCAACGATGGCGGCTGAATACCGATACTTTCGAGATTCTGGATAAAAAGGAATTCGGCAAAAAAGAGGGCCTGCAAATCGAAAAAGAAGGCCCGCAGCATGTCTACCGGCTGGACGACAGACTGCATGTCGTCATCGACGACAAGGGTTATTTATTCGACGGAAAAAATTTCTCTCCGGAAGTGGCTCCGCCGTTTACGCTGGTCTCGCGGCCGCATGAACTTTATGTCACGGAAACGGCGGCCGGCGCCTATGCCTACACTTCCCGCGAAATGTGGTTCCGGCCCAAAGCGCAGACCGAGTGGAAACCATTGCGGATGGCGCTCAGCAGCGCTGCCGGTTACGGCGTCGTTCGCTTGAATCGCGACGGCGTTGTGCGCATGTCCACCTGGAGTGGCATATTGCAGTACAACGAGAAAGAGAAAAGTCCGACCCCAGAATCGCTCGAGCTACGCTTTGAATATGTAATCGCCGTCAATCCCGACGGCAAAACCAGCATCAACTTGCCGACGCAATCGAATCTCGAATACGTGAAGGTTCCGCCCGGCCATAATCTGAAGCTCCGGTTTTCAATGGTCAGCCTGGAAAGCGGCGTCGAATTCCGTTACCGCATGTTGCAACTGTCGAGCGAATGGAGCGCATGGACCGACCGCGACCTTTTCATACGCGCCCAGCCGCCCGGAGACTACGTGCTGGAATTGCAGGCCAAGACGCGTTCGGGAAGAGAAGCGGAAACCATCAGCTATCGCTACACGGTATTGCCGCACTGGTACGAAATTTTATGGGTTCGCTTCCTGATTTTGCTCGCCAGCGTCGCGGTTGTGTGCTTGCTGACTTACTGGTTTATTCGTAACCGCATCGCGAAATACCGCGAAGACAATTTCAAGCTCGAAAAACGCATCAGCGAACGGACGACCGAACTGGAATCTTTGAACCAGAGACTGTCGGAACTGGTGATCGAGGATTCCCTGACCGGCGTATCGAATCGGCGCGCGCTCGAACAGGGGTTGCAGCGCGAGTGGTTCCGTTGTCTGGACCAACACCGGCCCTTGTCGGTATTGATGATCGATGTCGACCATTTCAAACAATTCAACGACAAGCACGGGCATCTTGAAGGCGACATCCTGTTGCGTGAAATCGCACAGACGCTGAAAAAGGAACACGATCCGAAACGCGAACTACTGGCACGATTCGGCGGTGAAGAGTTTGCCTTGCTGCTGCCCGGCGTAAACCTGGAAGACGCGATTCGGCGTGCGGATGCCATCCGTCAAATCATGACGCGACAAAACAAGGACGTGACGGTCAGTATTGGTGTCGCGGGCTTCGTTCCCAGTATTCAAGTGGAACAAAGCAGCTTGTTGCGTCGGGCCGATGCGGCGCTGTATCGCGCGAAACGCGCGGGCCGCAACCGGGTGGAAAGCGATAACGATTAGTTCGTCGAATTGTTCTGCGAGTTCTCCGCAGCCGCTTTGCGGGCAGCGGCCTGTTCACGCATCATGCGCAAATCCTCCGGGCTGATCATTTTCGTATGATCGCGGCTATTGCTTTGCAGGCGTGCGGACATGAAGTTCAACACGGCGGCCAGCAAGAACCCGAGCGCGGCCAGCAATAAAACGACGGTCAGGGCCAATGGCAGGCTTGGCGAAAAAGTAATGCCGAAGCAAATGAGCGCAAGTAATAACAAGATCCAGGGCATGTCGGCGGTCCGGTGAAGTTTGGATCAGTTTAGCGCAGCCTGCATCCGGTTTACATATCCCGGAATGCCGTTTCACTGTCCGGAAATACGGTTCTGGCTCAAAGCATCGGCGACAGCAGGCGTGCAAAAGCTTCCGCCAACTGGTTAAGCCGGGTTAGTGGCCGCGGTTTGGGCAACAGACTGCTAAGGCGCATGTCTTCCAGCATTACCTGGCTCAACGCGAGCGCCAGATCCAGATTTTCAAGCAGGATGCAAAGTTCGAAATTCAGCCGGAAACTGCGGTTGTCGAAATTCGAGCTGCCCAGGATCAGGGTTTCATCATCGACCAGCAGGGCTTTGGTGTGAAGCATTTTCGGATAGCAATAGATCTGCACGCCCACCGCCAGCAATTCGTCGAAGTAGGAACGGGCGGCGGCATCCACTAGGCGGGAATCGCTTTTGGCGGGCACGATCAAACGGACATCCAGGCCTCGCAAAGCCGCCGATATCAAAGCCATGCGGGCCGATTCGCTCGGCACAAAATAGGGCGTCGCCAGCCACACCCGCTCGCGTGCATGCGATATCGCAAATACCTTCGCTCGGTGTATTGGTTCCCAAACGGTGTCCGGCCCGGCCGGAATGATTTGCGCCTTTATTTTTGCCTGCGCGCATTCATTGAACAGATCCGTTTCCTTTGGAGTATGCCGGCCGGTGTAAACCCAGTCTTCCAGAAAAGCCAGTTGCAGCCAGCGCACCACGTCGCCGGTCACCGCAATATGCAGGTCACGGTAGGCTTGGGTATTGATGCTTTCGTTTTCATCGTCGCAAATATTGATGCCGCCGGTGAATCCATAAATCCCGTCGATCACGACTATCTTGCGGTGTGAACGCAAGTTGATTTTCGGTTTCCATAAACCGCGCCAGCGAATGCGGGTTCGGTGAAAAAAAGAAACTTCGGCGCCGGCATCAATCAAGGGTTTCAGGAAATCATTGTCGATGCGTGACGAACCGATCGCGTCCAGCAACAAACGAACCTTCACGCCCGCGAGCGCCCGTTCGACCAATGCATCGCGAAACTGCGTGCCGGTAACATCGGGCTCGAAAATATAATACTCGAGATGGATATGGCGGCCGGCCTGTTTTACCGCTTTCAAAATGGCGGTGAAACAGGCGGAACCACCGACAAGCAACTCGGCGGTCTGAGCGCTGCTGCCGGCAAAACCGCTACTGGTTTCGGCAAGCAGGGACAATTCGGATCGGGAATTGCCACGAGAATCCGAACCGGATTGTTTGCCGAGCAGGGCTTTCGATCGAAGTCGTTTTGACTGTTGCCGGCGTATGCGTTGCGGGCCGAGAAAATGGTAGATCACGAAACCCAGTACCGGCAGGAAAGCCAGTGCAAATACCCAGCTCAACGTGGCCGCGGCCTCGCGCTTCTGCAGCACGATCCACACGCTGAGCAAAACGATGTACGCCAGCCAAAGCGTGGATATGCCAAACCATAAATGCGGGAACCACTGGTGGAGTTGCTGCCAAAGCTGCATTGAATTTCGATCCAAAGGCAATCATCGCGAGGGCTATGAGGGCCGAGCCGGTCCTTTCCTGCAGCTATTGATCAACCGCCGCCCGTGTTCAGCCGGCCGGATATAAAACGTCGGCGCGTTGAAACAAAACCCAACTGGTGGCGATGTATTTATCGCCATTGAGCGGCTTGTTGCCGCGGTGGGTGTGGGTGAAGGCCGTGGGGGCGATCAGCAACGAGCCGGTTTCCGGTTTGATTTTTTTATGCTGGTACAAAAATTCGGTCTCGCCTTCATCGAAGTTATCGTTCAAATAAATTGTCCACAAAACGGCGCGGTGCAAGGTGTCGCAGAGCGCATCTTTCGGATAAAGCTCGCAGTGCCAATACGGGTAGCCGCCTTCGTTGGCGGTGTAGCGCTGCAGATTGATCGCGCCGGGGCGGAACATCGCGCGTGCGATATCGCCGAGTTGTCTTGCCGGCATATCGATAAAATCTTCGGCGGCGAGACGGCGGGGAGCGCCGGTTTTTTCGTCCTGTACCTGCAGCATCAGCGGCGCAATCAAGGTATGCGGATATTTCCGCAGATAGTGCATCAGACCGTTGAACATCGCCGCATTGAGCGCATTTTCGGCCTCGCGCCATTGCGGATCGCCGGTGATCAGGATATCGCGGCTGTTTTTCAATTCCGGCAATACGCCGCCGCCGACGCGGCCAGGCACAGCGGCGCGGCTGTCTTCAAAATGTTTGACCAGCAGCGCACAGGCTTGCTTCGATAAAGCGCCGGGGTAGACCTCGATAAAATCGTCCTGCCGCATCAGGCGTTTTTTGCGTCGGACGCGAGATGGTATTTGACCGCAGCTTCCACTTCGCTTTTAGAGCCCATGAAAACCGGCACTCGCTGGTGCAAACCGGTTGGCTGCACGTCCATCATTCGCATGCGACCGGTGCTTGCGGCACCGCCGGCCTGTTCGATCAGGAAACTCATCGGATTGGCTTCATACATCAGACGCAACTTGCCGCCTTTGTCGCGGCATTTGCTGTCGAGCGGGTACGAAAAGATTCCGCCGCGGGTCATGATGCGATGCACGTCGGCGACCATCGAGGCAATCCAGCGCATGTTGAAATCGCGGGCACGCGGACCTTCCTTGCCCTTCAGCATGTCGGCAACGTATTCCTGCATCGGCGCTTCCCAGAAACGCTGGTTGGAAGCGTTCACCGCGAACTCCTTCGTCTCGACCGGAATCTGCATATCGCGCTTGGTCATGATGAAACTGCCTTGCTCGCGATCCAGCGTGAAACCGTGCGTGCCACGACCAATCGTCAATACCAACATCGTGCTCGGGCCGTAACTGGCATAACCGGCGCAGACTTGTGCGCTGCCCGGTTGCAGGAAATGCTCGTCTTCCGGTTCGGTAATTCCATCGGGGCAGCGCAGCACCGAAAAAATCGTGCCGACGGTAATGTTCACGTCGATATTCGAGCTGCCGTCGAGCGGATCGAACAACAACAGATAATTGCCTTTCGGATAGGCGTTCGGGATCGGATGCGAATGCTCCATTTCTTCGGAAGCCAGACCTGCCAGGTGTCCGCCCCATTCGTTGGCTTCGAGAAAAATCTCGTTCGACAACACATCGAGTTTTTGTTGTGCTTCGCCCTGGATATTGCCAGTACCGGCGCCACCCAACACCCCGCCCAACTCGCCCTTGCTGATGGCGGTGGAAATCGTCTTGCAGGCACGTGCGACCACTTCGATCAACAAGCGCAAATCGGCATTGATGAAACCGGCGTGCTGTTCTTCGATCAAAAAACGGGTCAGCGAAATCGGCTTCATATTCGGTACTCGAGTGGCGATACGCTATTGTCTCGCCCATACCCGCGCTTGCCAAGCGGTGGCACAATAGGGAATGCCATCCATTGATACCGCGCTGATTCCCGCATTGCTCGCCGCATTGGGCCTTGGCTTGTTGATCGGTGCCGTCCGCGAGCGGCAGCACAAGGACCCGATGGCCGGCGTTCGCACGCACGCACTCGTGGCCTTGCTGGGCGTGATCGGACTGCATGTCGGTTTTTGGGCCTTGGTGCTGGTGTTGGTCTTGCTGATCGGACTGGTGTGGATTTCGTATTGGCGGCAATCGGAAAAAGATTCGGGGCTGACTGGCGAAATCGCGTTGTTGCTCACCTGTCTGTTGGGCGCGCTTTGCCTGAGCCAGCCTGCATTGGCAACGGCGTCCGGCGTGGTAGTTGCCGTGCTGCTTTATGCCAAGGCGAGTTTGCATCGCTTCACCAAGGAAATATTGAGCGAAACCGAAGTGCATGATGGCCTGATCCTGCTTGGTTCGGCCTTGGTGATTCTGCCCTTGTTGCCCAATACCGCGATCGGCCCCTACGCCGTATTGAACCCGACCACCATCTGGCGTCTGGTGGTATTGATCATGTTGATCAGCACCATCGGCCATATCAGTTTGCGGGTGATCGGCAATCGCTGGGGTTTGGCATTGGCCGGATTTTTTTCAGGCTATGTATCTTCAACTGCGGCCATTGCCGGTTTCGGCGAGCGCGTACGCGAACAACCGGAAATGCTGCGCTCCTGCGTTGCCGCGGCAATGCTGGCGAATCTGGCTTCCATCAGTCTGTTCGTGCCGATTTTATTGGCGGTGTCGCCGCGCTTGTTGCAAAGCCTGACTCTGGAAATCGGGGTCGGTGCCGGCGTGCTGTTGGTGGGCGGAATACTGGGTTTGCGATCAAGCCCGCAGCAAAACAAGACGCTGCCGAATTTGCAGACACGCATGTTCCGCCTGAACCATGCCTTGCTGTTGGCGGCGATGATTTCCGGCGTGATGTGGTTGTCGGCCTGGCTGACCTCGCAATTCGGGTCCGGCATCGCCTTGCTGGCCAGCATGTTTTCCGCGATTGCCGAAGTGCACGCATCGGCGGCGAGTCTTGGCCAATTGGTGCAGGACGATGCGATCACTTTGCCGATGGCGCATTGGGGTTTCTTTGGAATACTCGCGGTCAGTGCTGTCGCGAAATCCTTCATCGCCTGGGCCAGCGGCGGAAAAGCTTACGGAATACGGGTAAGCATCGGTTTGGCGGTCATGCTCGCCGGTATTTTGTCGGCAGTGGTGTTGAGCGAATTGATCGCCAAATAAAACCGGAAACCGACGGACTAGTTTTTCACTTTGTGCAGCTGTGCTTTCGCCACGGCGATGGCCTCGGGACCCGCGGCTTCAATGATTTCTATTTTTCCGTCGATGACCAGATTGGCGCCGGGTTCGATTTCGACACTACCGCGAATGGTGATGTTGGCCGTTTTTCCCACCACCACATTCGCGCCTTTCCCGATCACGACCCTGCTTTCCTTTGGGTCGGATTGCAGCTTGTAAACGCTGTAGCAATAGGAGCAAACGATGAATCCGTCATCGCGCCGATCAAAAGCGGTGGCACCGCATTGGCTACATTGGGTTTGCAGCATTGTTTTTCTGGCCATGACCGAAATCCGCGTCAGATGATTTTGAGGGTAATCGCCTTCAACACCGCGCGTGTGCGATCACGGGTGCCAAGTTTATCGAGAATGTCGGATACGTAGTTCTTTACCGTGCCTTCCGACAGGAAAACGGCCTTGGCGATTTCCTTGTTCGAATAGCCGCCGGCCAGCAGGCGCAGTATCGAGATCTCGCGGTCATTGAAGGTATCGGTCGGCTCCTGCGTGTCGCGATAGGCGTAGCGGGCACGCACCGGCGAAGTGGAAACCGGTGCGAACAAGGTTTCGCCTTTCGCGACCCGTTCGATCGCGTCAACCAGATCTTCCGGTGAAGCGTCTTTCAGCAGGAAGCCTTGCGCACCGGTGGCCGCGGCCTGCAACGGAAAATCCGGCTCGTCGAAAGTCGTGAGCAGAATCACCGGCGTTGCGATCTGTTTTTCGCGGATGTTTTTCAGCAAAGCAAAACCGTCCATGCCCGGCATGCGGATATCCGACAAAATCACGTCGACCGGGTTGTTGGGCAGAGCACTTAATAATTGATCGCCGTTTTCCGCTTCGATCACGACCTGCAAATGTTCGAAGCTGCTCAACAGGGCTTTCAGTCCCATGCGCACCAGAGCTTGATCATCGGCGAGTGCAAGACGGATGTGCGCGTTCATGCTGCCACCGGAAGCCAGGCTTCGATCTGCATGCCGCCGGTACTGGATTGTTCACAACGCAAACCGCCGCCGAGGCTTTCCAGACGCTCGCTCATACCCTGCAAGCCATTGCCCTTCTGCCAGTTATTCGCCATGCGGCCGTCGTCGCGGATGCGCAAAAGCCATTGCGTGCCATCGCGCTGCAACACCACCCACAGTTGTTGCGCCTGGCTGTGGCGCGCGCAATTGGTCAACGCTTCCTGCACGGTGCGCAGCAGCACTTCGGCTTGTTGCATCGGCACCTGGTGCGCGCTTTCATCAATCGCGAGCAGGACATTCGGCCTGGGAAAAGGCGCCGCCATTTTTTCGATCGCAATCTGCAAATCCATGCCGTCATGCAAGCGCATCTGCTGAACCACGCCGCGGATATCGGCCAGCAACTCATCGGCCAAGGTCGTGCAGGCTTCTATGCCGTGATGTTTTGTCAGCTCGGGATTTCGCGACAAGGCGGTCAGGTTCAATTTGAGTGCGGTCAGTTTATGGCCGGCCACGTCATGCAGTTCGCGCGACAAACGCAGCCGTTCCGAATCGCGCACGGTTTCCGACAACAGGCTGCGCGTGGCGATCAAATCGGCATTCAACAGCATCAATTCGTCGCGGCGTTTTTCGGCCTGGTGCGAATACCAGGCCATCAGCATCGCGAACATCTGGAAGCTTGAATAAATCAGCACCGACATCACGGGCCGGTCGGCTTGCCAAAAATCCCGGTAGATAAAAAACAGGCAGACGTTACTGATGACAAACAGGATGGCGAGGCGTGATGGGGAAAACAAGACGGCCAGCACCGCAGACGCCACGATCAGCAATACCGGTGCCGAGGAGAAACGCGTGACCGCGCAGATTGCCAACGCGATAACGACAAGCACTATCGCCAATAGTTTTTGCCGCAGCTCGTTTCTCTCGATCACGGTGCACACGACGAAGCAGAGCAGATAGGCGATATGCAAACTCACCGTTAACGCGCCCAGCATTGAAGCCGGAACCACGCCGGTGCTGTTCAAATCTTCGAACCAGATTTCGGAACCAATCGCGGCCCACGCGACATAGGCGGCGAAGTTCATCGGGGCGAATACTTTTTTCATTAATTCCAGCATGGCGACAGCTTGGCTTGTTGAGCGGCAATGCTCAAGCCGTCGGGGCAAGATTATGACTTCCGGCACCCGGAATTGATGACATTCGGCACGACAAACCGGTTTTGGCGACGGGCATTCTTTACTTCAGGCAAATCTAACAAGGAGAACCCCGATGTCCTGGTATTCAACTACCGCCTTCATGCATGCCGCGATCGGCACCACGGCATTGGCCACTTTCTGGATTGCCGGCATGAGCAAGAAGGGCAGCCCCGTACACAAGATGGCCGGCAAGATTTATCTGCTGGCGATGGTCGGCATATTGTTGTCGGCATTTCCGATGGCGATTTCCATCGCGATCAATAAAAGCCAGGTCGCTGGTTCGTTCCTGCTTTACCTGCTGATTATCACCAGCACCAGTGTCTGGAACAGTTGGCGCGCAATTCGCGACAAGCGCGATTGGAAACGCTATACCGGCCCGGTCTACAAAAGCCTGATGGTGTTGAATCTGTTTGGTGGTCTTGCCATTGCCGCCATCGGCATTTTCATGGCCGAATTCATGCAAGTGATCATTACCAGTTTCTCATTGATTGCCCTTGTCAGCGCGTATCGGATGTATCAATTCCAGCGTGAGGCGCCAACCGACCCGCGCTGGTGGATGCGCGAACATTTGGGTGCGATGATCGGCAATGGTGTTGCAACCCACATCGCGTTCCTGCAGATCGGTTTGCCAAAAATATTGCCGGTTATTTCCGGTTCGGCCCTGCTCAATCTTGCCTGGCTGGGCCCATTGGTGGTTGCGGTGCTGGCAGGCGCCTACCTGACCAGAAAATACACGCCGAAGCGCACTTGAAACTTTCTTGTATAGCGGAGCCGCCCACATGCAAATGACTGCCGATGCTCGTCCAAACAGGACCGGACTTTACCTGGTGCTGATACTGGCCTTTGCCGCATGCCTGTGGATTGGCTGGCATGATTTCGATCCATGGATGCCGCAGGAAACCGTGCGCGAAACTATCCGTTCGGGCATTCGCGGAATAATCCAGCTGGCGATCCAGTATTTCATCCCGATCAATATTCTGGTTTTTTTCGTGCAGGAAATAGTCGCCGGCAGACGAGCGAACATCGTCGACAAGGGAGTCGGCTGAAGATCCCCATTCAGTTTGAAAACGGATCGGGCTGCTACCATGGCTTTCAACAAAGCCATTGAATTCGACGAGAGATTCCATGAAGCGAGCCAGCTTGTTACTGATGTTCATCGTGGCCTCTTGTGCAGCGAACCCTTCGAAGACGACACCGCAGGCAAATGAAAACGGCAGCATCGGTGGCGTGATCCGTTATCCCGGCCACGTTGTTCCGGCGATACGGGTGTGTGCCCTGGACATGCAAACAAAAGCGGCAAGCTGCGTAAAAACGACAGCTGGACAGTCAAGCTATTCCATCAAGGGTTTGCCCGCGGCCGAATATTACCTGGTTGCCGATATCGAGCAATGGCAATTCAAGACCGGCGGACATGTGTTGCAGGTGCAGTGCATACGCGCGCCTTGCCCGGCATTGTTGAAAGCGGTTGAGTTGAAAGCGGGGGAGTCGCTTGCCGGCATCGACTTGAACGGTTTCTATGTCAGTCGCGAAGATTTTCCCGCCTTGCCGGCGAAAAACGATTAGACGTTTTATTGGCGTTTGAGTTTTTCGAGCAGCTGCGTCATCGCCTGGTCCACCGGCGATTCGTCTTCGAACAACAGCAGTTCATTGCGGCGTTTCAACGCCACCAATTCCGGTGGCGACAACACCATCACGCGCGCGCCGCGGCGATTGACCAGCATGATCGATCCGGAAATGCCGCTGATCCAGGCCACCTTGAGTTGCTGGAATCCGCCGCCGGCTTTCGGCAACTGTAACCAGCAGCCCAAGGTGTAGCTGGTGACCTCGGCCAATTCTTCTTCGGTGGGACGCAGATTGTTCAGTGGTTCTTCAATGTCGCCATCGTTAGGCCCGGCAACCACGGTAACGGCCTCGTTGCCCGCAGCAACACTCGTTTCGGTTGCGTGAGGCTGTTGTGCCGGGCCAGTAGCGGGGAAAGGCGAGGTCGCGGCAACCGGCGCATAGCCGGTTTGCGAATGTGTTCCTGAAACGGTTTCCGAAGTATCTTCGGTAGTCACGATTTCTTCGGTCCATTCGGATACCGAATTGATCAGCGTTTGGTAATAATCCATCGCCGCATCATCAAGCACGCCGGAACTGGCAAGCACTTCCTGCGTCGAGGCTTCCAGCGTATCCAGATGCGACAAGGGCAGCGGTTCGCCGAGACTGGCCATGTCCAGCAAATCAATCCAGGGTTGCGCTATGCGCGTTGCGTTGGTGAAGGCGTCGCTGTCCCTGCCTTTGCGCAATGCGGTGACCGACAAATGGTGCATCCATTCGGTCCTGAAAAAATGTCTCAGTGCCGATGGCAATGCGTATTGCCGGACGATATTGTTGACGACGGTCGTTGCCTGCAGCCGGGCGATTTCAAGCCGTTCCTGGCCTTGCTGCGCTTCGCTTGCGCGTTTTTCCGACATCTGCGCCCGGCGCCGGTGCACTTGCATTTGCGAATTCAGCTGCGCCTGTACGCTTTGGAATTTGCTGATGTCGCCGTCGTATTCTTCGCTGATCCGCTGGACCGCACTCTCGACCTGGCTCAGCATTTCACGTTCTTGCGGAGTTTCGCCCAAGTTGTCTTCGCAGGCTTCCGACACCGTGTTCAGCAATTCGCGCGCCGGATGGTGGCGTTCCAGGAATAATTGCGGGTCTGTCACGGCGGCCCTGACAAACGGCATCACCATCTGCGCCAATACGGGCGCAACGGCATCGCCGTAAGGCCGGTCTTTCAGCATCACTTCGAATAAATTGCCGGCCAGTTGCACGGCGGTTTCATCGGCGGGTTCCAGCGTTCCCTGTTCGTTGCCCTGAGTGAGCCCCGATTGTTTTGCGTTTTGCAGCAATTCGCGTTTGATGGTTTCGGCAATGGAGCCGTCGGGTTTGCCGATGGCGTCAAGTACGGCACTGGTATTGCCGCTGCCGTGCTGCAATTTATCGAGCATCGCGAGCGTTTCGGATTTCGCGATGGCGCGCTGTGGCGGCGCTGCCGTACTTCCCGAGTAAGCACCGCTGCCGCCACCACCCATGCCGCCGCCAGCGGCAGGGCCAAAATTCATTTGCATGCCCTGCGCCTGCATGTTCTTCATTTGCTCGAGCAGGCTCATGAACATCGCGCGGTCTTTGTCATCAACGGAGCGGTCGTATTGTCCGCCGGTATCGGCCGCGGCTTGAGCGCCGCTACCGGAATTCTCACCGGCTGTATTGGCGGCCATTGCAGGCTCTGAGGTGGCAATCGGCGCCGGCACCTTGATGCTTTGTCGGCGAATGCGTTCTTCCTCGCCCTGGATAATCAGGTTTGGCAGTACGCCCGATGCCGCCAGCCCGGCGTTGTATTCCATCAATAAATCCGACAAAACCGGATCCAGCAGCAAATCGAAATGCTGGATGATTTGTGCCTTGAATTCGTCGGTCAGGGTCATTTCGGCCAATGCGTCTTTGGCGGCATCGGCAAATACCTGCGGCGACAGCGGTAGGCGCGGGCCCAGGGTCCCGGTGATATCGAGAATCTTGCATAGCCGCTGGTCGAGGGCCATCAAACCCTTGCGCTGCAGATAGGACAGGCGTTCGACCAGGCGTTCGCAGACCAGCTGTACCTGCATTTCTTCGTGTTCGATCAATGACAGATTGAATTTCTGTTTTTTTGTGCCGCCCGCTTCCGCCAGCATGGCATCGGCGGCTTCGATAAGCTTGGCGCGAAAATCGCGAACGGCGTTACGCATGCCGGCATAAATCGCTTGCCCGTCGACGCCGTACTTGTCGGGCTCTCCCGCTTGAACCAGCGCTTCAGACAACTGGTTGAGCTGGGTTTGCACCATCAACAACGACTGTTCGAACGCCGGAACCACGGCCGTAGGCACAGACACTCGCAGCTTTGCGAGCAAGGCTTCGGGTGCGGTCGGCAGCGGGACAACAGCGGTTTTCATGGCAACGTCGCTTGGGGGGAAAGCTGGCTTGAGTTTAACCCGATAAGTGTCAAAGTTCAGCTAAGGTTTAAGCAAGCTCCGGCCCGAGATTGCCAACGGCATCACACAACCAGGGCGTCCGGCGGAAGTACCCGGCCATAAAAAAGGGCAGCTAAGCTGCCCTTGGTTCAACCTTTTTTGGCGGCTTTGTCGGCGCGCTTTTCCTTCAAGGTTTTTTCCGGTTTTTTCTTGGTTTCTTTCTTTTTGTCCAAACTCTTGGCCATGATGCATTCTCCTTGGTGTTGAGTCGTGTTGCCGATCAGCGAATCCAAGCATATCGCGAGTTTACGCAAATGTCGCTATGCGCGGAACGATCGCGATGCGTGCTTAAGGCTTCGGGAATATTTCTGCCGAGGCGGCCGGATATTTCCGCGCCAGCTTTTTGAAGTAGCGCGCCGTATCGACACAATCCGGGTCCGGTTCGCATATCGCAAATTCCGGCGGTCCTTCCACATAGACCCAGTGTCCGTTTTTCCGGTGGATCAGGCCGGCGACGGTTTCGTAATGCTGGCTGCCGTCGGCGGATTGCGGCTCCGCTTCCACCCAGGCCCAGTCATTGTTCACCTTGAGATGGCGCACGACGAAAATCACTTCCAGATCGGACATTTTACGCACCATTACCCGCAATGCTTCCAAGACCGCCTTGCGTTCCGCGCTGCCTTTTGCCGGAGTATGGGTTGGCGTCTTCTCTGCTGTCGTTCCGGCGAACGCCACCGGGCCGGCTATGAAAGCGAGGGCGGAAAACAACAAGGGAAAAATGATACGGTTTTTGAAATGCATGGCCAGCCTCGGTTAAATCGGATCAGGTGATAGCCATATCGGGAAAAACCGTAAATACAGGCCATGGTTTCGGACGATTCAATCGCTACTGCCGCCGTCGCTGCCGCCGCTGTCACTGTCGCAAGAGCCCGAGTCGGAATCCGAACCGGAACCGGAGCCTGAATCGGAATCCTTGCAGGAGTTGGCATCGGAAGAATCCGAAGCCGCAGAATCCAGCGGCTCGCCGTAACGTTCGGAAGCGGAGCTGGTGTAGAAATTCGGGTCATTGGAAACATCGCCGGAACCGCTTCCGCTTTGTCCGGATCTTTTCAGCGAATTTTGAACCAGCGGTATCGCGACCAACAGGAAAATGCAAACCACGATGAAAAACAGCATTGGCGTTACTCCGGCGGATTGGAAGGTGTGGTCAGAAATTTCTCATGTATATGCGATGTGCTCATTCAGACTTGGCCAGGATTGAAATATTTTCAGGCGGGATTTTTTTCGAGCAGCAAATACGCATCTCGGTCAAACAGCGCGTACCACAGTGCCAGGAATATTTTCAGGCCGCGAAGATTCGAACTGACCTTGAAACGGCTGGGCTTTTCTTCGGAGGCATTGAAGCGAAGCGTCAGCGAACCGCGCCAGTCGATTTTCCTCTGGATATCGTGTGCACCCGGGCTGATGGTGAAATCCTTGCTCTCGCCGTTTTTCAGTTCGCCGATTATCTTGCCGTCCAGCATGTCCGCATAGGCACGTACAAAATCGGCGTAACCGGAATCCCGGGTGACTGTCAGTGTTGCCATATCCACTCCATCGTCGAATCAATGTTGATCGGTATTTTTCGCAACGGCAGCCAGAACCGTCCCCATGGTCGATCGCATCATACCAACGGAAAACCGGTATCCGATAAACCAAAAAGGGTTGAGTAGCGAATAAATACGAGGTCGTGATAGCCAGGCTTCAATCTTTGCCTGGGCTAGATCTTCAGGGTAGTACCAGTCCGGCAATGCCATGCCCGCGGAGGTGAATACGGCGACCGAATAGAGCGCGAACGCACCGCAGACTTCCTTGTAGGCGATGCGATCAAGTTCGGTGGCCGGCAGACCGGTGGCAACCAGCGCTTCGGTAAATCTGGCCAGATCCCGTTCGTCGTATTCGGTATCGACCCAGGTTTGGGCGAGAGTCGACCAGGCCAGCCGGTGCGCCGGAGAAAAATGTCTGGCCATGCTTTGCTTTTCCCCGTCAGCCGCGTGAATTCAGAAGACCATGACATGGTCTACCAGATACCTGCCTTCATGCTCTACCAACACCATTTCGGCCACGAACTCGCCAGGCTGCCGGGTAAATTTCTGTTTCCAGACAATCGCGACGGAATCGGGCCGGCGGAAAATCGCAACGAATTCGCGCTCGGCGAAAAACCCCTTGCTGCTTTGGTATTCGCGGCAAACGTGGCGCAGAAGTGCTTCGGACAAAACGCTTTTTGCTCGGGCGGTAAAATCCCGGACGTGTCTTTCGTAGTCGATTGCCGTTGACGCTTCCATCAGGTTGTCCATGATCGGGTCGGCGACCGAAAGAATCTCGTCGTCTGTTTTATCCATCAGATTCAAGCTTGTCTCCTTGCCGATTATCCATTTACGACAACTTCGATTTTGTGTCCGTCCGGGTCAATCAAGAAAGCGGCGTAATAATTCGGGCCGTACTGCGGACGCAAGCCGGGCGCGCCATTGCATTTTCCGCCGACCGCCAGCGCCTGTCGATGGAAAGTATCGACTTCGGCGGCGGACTTCGCGGCGAACGCCAGATGGAAACCGTCGCCGGCAGCGTAGGCGTCCGGACAAAGCTTGAGGCAAAGTATGTCTTCGCCATCGACAAGACCGTAACCGATAGCGGTTTCATGTTCGAACACGCGACGGAAACCGATCGCCTGCAGCGCAGCATCATAGAACGTACCAGACAGCGGTAGATTACGGACACCCAGCGATATGTGATGAAGCATTTTTTCCTCAGGAGCGCATGTGTGAATAAATGGCGCAGTGATCGTCGAAAGCCGTTATCTCGGAGAAATTTTTTCGTGAATGCCGCTTACCGACATCAACGCGGCAGAGGCATACAGAACGTGGTATTCGGCAACCATTTCCCCGTTGCTGATAACCGGGTCCGTGGCGACCAGCAACTTGGCCGCGTCCACGGTATCGACCGCCATGATGAACATCCCCCGCCAGTCGGTTTTGTCGCCGAAGGGCCCGGCGACCGCCAGCTTTCCTTCGCTCGCGAGGCGTTTGATGTTGGCAAAATGCCCTTGGAACATTTCATCGCGCGCCTTGCCATCCGGTACGCGATGCTTGCCGGTTTTCAGTATGACCATGACATAGGTCCGCATGCCGCGTTCGTCGGCGCCAAGCTGCTTTGCCAGAACGGGGTCCTGAACCGCGGTAGCCGGTGGCGCGGGTTGCTCGGCAAACACCGCCGGGCTTGTGCCTAAAGAAGCAAGAAGAATCATTGCCGTGATCATGCGCATAGTGTTTTGCTCGCCATGGGTGGATTTGCCGGTTAGCTTAAGCCCGGACCGGGTTCTTGGATATCCTAGTAATCGCCTTTTTCCGCAGTGAATATATGCAGGGCGATCTTCGAGCCGATGGGAGTATCGAGCGCGCCCATCGCAATGACCCGTCCACTTTCGGCACTGGATGCATTGCTCATTCGAAACCCCTTGATTGCGCAATCAGATGCGTTGCACAAGCAAAGACGCTCCAGCGCCATTCACCCATGACGCGCATTTCCCGAGCAACTCGAATACCAACTCCGAAGAATCAGGGTGGATTTTTACCGTCAGCGAAACGAGATTCGGGGCTGGCTTCCCGAACTCCGATTCGTACTCGGGGGATTTCAAGTATTGAACGTAGTTTTGGATCTTGTTGAGTAATCGCGTTTGGGAATATTGGCTCTCGTCCAACGGAGATGCAATGACGATACCCAGGTCGCGCCGACCATCCGGGAAATTGGCGAGAACATCGAGCTTCCCGATCAAGGGAATGGGATGATCTTTGTCGTCGGCCCAGGTGCTATCCAGTTCTTGTGTCACCGTCTTTTTCCCATTCGTCTGAAAGTTGCGGCCTTGCCGAAGATGGATCTGCAAATTGAAGCGGAAAATTGAAGCGGAAAATGTCAGCGCAGAATCTTGTCCATCGCCTTTCCCTTTGCAAGTTCGTCGATCAGCTTGTCCAAATACCGTATCTTTTGCATCAGTGGATCTTCCACTTCCTCCACGCGAACGCCGCATACAACGCCTTTGATAAGCGAAACGTTTGGATGGATGGCAGGCGCCTGGTCAAAGAAGGTTTTAAAATCATTTTTATGTCCGATTTGATTCTCCAAACCCGCCTGGGTATAGCCGGTTAGCCAGCGGATGATTTGGTCGACGTCTTCCTTGGTGCGATTTTTACGTTCCACCTTTTGAATATAAAGCGGATATACCCTGGAGAATTCCGTTGTGAAAATGCGATGCTCGGGCATCAGCCTTACTCCGGTGGATCAAGGACATGCAAATACGGCTTTTGAGTCTAAAGCGTCTGGATCAAATAGAAAAAACACAACAGGTTACCGGCAAGCCTGAAATTGCACGCATGCCGGAAGTGAAGGCGGCCTATTGGCCTTCAGGCGGTTGCCACAACTCGACCTTGTTACCCTCCGGATCCATCACCCAGGCAAACTTGCCGTACTCGGATTCGTCAATATGATCGAGCACATGGCAACCCTCTTCCTTCAGCGCCTTGACCAGGGCATGCAGATCTTCCACCCGGTAGTTGACCATGAAGGAAGCAGAGCTCGGAGCAAATTGATCGCTTTCCTGCGGATTGATCGACCAGGCGGTCGTTCCTGCAACCGGTTTGCCATCGGCATCGGTCCAGTCGAAAGCCGCTCCGCCCCAGACCTGGACATCGATTCCCAGATGCCGTTTGTACCAGGCCTGCAATGAGGGAGTGTCCTTGGCTTTGAAGAAGATGCCGCCAATGCCGGTGACTCGTTTCATATAAGCTCCAATGTTTTTGTTAAAACGCGCAGACCGATGAATCCGAATCTTCGAGTATTCTCGGGTTAGCCAGAACGATCTGGAAAATGGGTTCCTGCCACATTTCGTAGCTGCCTCTCATGACCGGGCAGCTGGACGTCTTGAGTAGCCGGTCAGTATCCATTGGCATGATGCCCATATTGAATTTTATGGTTTCCTTGAATGGGCTCTGGATGCTCAACATCATCCCGCCTTTTTCAATCTGTTCGAACTTGATGGTGATCGTGTTTTCCGTTTTTACGATGGAATCAACGGCCTTTAAATCAACCAGTTTCCCGTCTTTTACTTCGGCTTCGATGAAAACCGTCTGCCCCGCGTATACCGTAATGCCGAAGTCTTGAATGACGCCCGGCAATACCTTGAATGTACGGTCATACGTTTTTCCGTTCTTTTCGGTCAGCTTGATGCGGACATTCTTTTGGCATTTCGTGTTTTCGCAGATTTCGCGATCAAGTTTCTCTTGCTCCAACTCTGGTTTCGCGGATTCAGGTTTGCCATCGTCTGCAAACACGAGTTGGGAAAAAATCATGCAGCTTAAAAACAACAGGTGGCTGAATTTCATTGGCAATTCCTTTCTGGAAGCAATGCTGAAAAAAATAAACAGGAGTACCCGCCGTTTTGGTCGATTGGCGGCTTAGGCGTTATCGTGATCACTGCCGGGCGAAAACCAGATGAGTGGCGAGCGACGAGCTTTCGTTTCTGGTGCAGGCGTATCCCAAGGCAGGAAGATCAACCCCATCGAAGAGTCGCTCGCCGGAGCCAAGCAGCACTGGCGATACCGCAACGTGCATCTCATCGATAAGGCGGTGGCGAAGATACTGCTGGATGACGTTTACGCCACCGCCAACACGAACATCCTTGCCTCCGGCCGCTTCACGAGCTTGAGCGAATGCGGCGGCAATGCCTTCGGTCACGAAATGGAAAGTGGTTCCTCCTTCCATGACCAATGGTGCACGCGCGTGATGTGTCAGTACGAACACCGGGACGTGATAGACGGGATTCTCGCCCCACCATCCGCGCCAACTCTCGTCTGGCCAAGGCCCGCGAACCGGTCCGAACATGTTCCTGCCGAGAATCCAGGCACCGATGTTCTGAAAGCCTCGAGCGGCATAGTCTTCATCAATGCCCGTTGTTCCGTCATCGCTACCGAACAGGTTCTTCTGAAACGTTCGTGTGGGAATGGCCCAGCCATGTAGCGAGGTGCCGCCCACGCCGAGAGGATTGTTGATGTCTTGCCCGGGGCCGGCTCCGAAACCGTCCAGTGAAATGGTGAAACTCTCTACGCGAAGCTTGGACATGAGGCCCCTCTGGTCTGCTGATGACTACGATACCCGTTTTACGACGCCGAACAACCGAAAGAAAGTATCGATGAAACAGATCGGAAACCTGAAACAGTTATTCTCGTTGAGGCCGCCTTGATTGCGTCGTTGGGCGGTATCTTCAGCGGCCATGGAAAGAAGCGGCATACGCTCACTCGTCTTCGTCCAAGAATTTCCAGGTGTCCGCCCCGTCGAAGCGTCGAACGGGTATCGACTCCAATATCCTGGGATCAAAGTTGCGCAGGTTCACGCCGTGGCGTGCCCCCGGCTCAGGTGGAAGAGGTTCCCAGTGCGTTACGCATCCGCATGTGGCGCAACGGATGGTTCTGAGCGTTCTGTCGCCTTGCACGTATTCCTGGGTGTGCTCGGGATGCCCGGATATTCGTACAGTACCAAACGCATAGTAGGCCCAAACACCCGCCAAGCGTCTACACATAGAGCAATTACAGCTCGTCGCCATCTCCGGCATCGACGGCAGTTCGATAGTCACTGCACCACAATGGCAACTTCCTAAAAGCATCACACAAACTCCCGATTGATCTAGTGAATACCGCTACCGTATTTTTCTACGACGCCTGACAAACAAAATAAGGCGCCGACGCGCCAGATGTTGGTTCACTTGAATGAAATGTCTGCACGAAAGTCCCCTTGATTACGTAGTTAGGCGGTTGCGTGACTATTTAAGACCTTGAAGCATTGCCGCCATCTTTTGATGAATGAGGTTGATTGCTTTCAGTGGGCGTATGAGTACCTTGAACTCCACAATTTGCCCCTCGGAGTCCCACTTGAGCATGTCTACTCCGTTGACAGTGATGTCATCGATGTCGACTTGAAACTCCAGCGCGGCGTCATTCGGGCCAATTATTTCTCTGGTATATTGAAATGTCTCGTTGAAAAACACGTGGAACGCGGCAGCAAGGTATTGAGAAGTCACCATCTTTCCGATCTGCGGCGTGTGCACAACAGGCGAGTGAAAGACTACGTTGTCTGCGAGAAGTGCATCCAGGCCTTTCGTGTTTCTGGATTTAACCAGATCGTGCCATGTAGAAATTGTGTTGATAGTCATGAGGTTCTTCTATTGCCTGGCTATTGACGCCTGATAACCAAAATAAGCGGCCGTCGCAGCGGATGATTCACTTGAATGTTGGATTTTCATAGCGGCCTCCTTGCTATTGCGTAGTTAGGCTTCACCAAAGTGTAGACTTAATCTCTAAGCCATTGAGTCATGTGCGGATATGGCGGGGCAGAAGCAGCATCAGCATCTGCGCCCAGCAATGTCATGCCAGCTTGTTCCAAGCCATGGCAAC
>CAZPCE010000005.1:25060-30224 GCA_964584915.1 uncultured Arenimonas sp.
ATAAGTCGCAATTAACGAAGATGATTTTCCATGATATCCGCCTTGATGGAATAGCACGGACAGGTCCAGACCAAGGAACACAGTGGCTGCATATGCCCAAGCTGTAGCTTCCGCCTCGCCGCCGTGCGGAACCGATGCCGATTCTTCCAAAGAGTCGTTAAGCAATGCTCTCATTGAAGTGGGCGTGGTGGCGATATGTCCGGCTTCATGCAGAAGGTCGCCTGGCCACTGCAAGGATGATCTGTCATACACAAGCGAACCATTAACGATGCTCAGACCAGGAAGGAAGGAATCAGCGGCAACGGGTCCTTCACGTACAGGAATACCAATACCGGTCAGGAACGCCGCAATTCTTTGAGTCAGATCTTCCATTGATATATCTGAAGGTTATGGGATTGAAAGCTAACGACCAAAATAAGGGACCATCGCATCCAATCTTGAACTTGAATGCAGCATTCTCGCGGAGGTCACCATGATGGGGCAGTCACGCGCAAGTTGTTTCCTGCTTATATTTTACCGCTATATTTCGGATCAAAATCCACCATCCATTCAATGCCATACTTGTCTCTGAAGCAACCGAAATATGAACCCCAGGGACTGTCCCCCATTGGAAATTCAATTTGTCCGCCTGCTGAAAGTCCATTGAATACTTTGTCGGCTTCTTCCCTGCTTTCCGCGCTTATTGAAATTTTACTTCTGTTTTCGTTTTCATTTGTCCGCCCCATAATTTCCGGAACGTCGTTTGCCATTAAAACGCTTTTTCCAATAGGTAAAGCAATGTGCATTATTTTATTTTCTTCATGTTCCGCAACTGGATTATCAGGGCTTGCCATATCTTTAAAGCGCATAACCCTTTCGAATTCACCGCCAAACACTGATTTGTAAAAAGTGAATGCTTCTTCTGCATTTCCGTTGAAGTTAATGTGGGGGTTGATAAGAGCCATCGCTTTTCCTTTCAGCTTTCTGTTTCTTCCGAATGTCCGGATAAACGGTTTGCAAATACCATGAATCCTAACAATCAAACCATGATGCAGTAGCATCGCCGGAAAATGATTTGAAAGCAACGTTCATGCGGAGGTCAACCAGATTGCTTAGGCAGCCTTAATGCACACGTCTGAAATACTCCCGAGTGTGCAGGTCTGGCAGAGCATTTTCTGTGCCGCCTGTGTACACCCACATAATATCTGGGGTCTCAAAATTGAAAGTGGTTACCTCAAGTTTCTCGGTAAATTCCGCAACTGACGATATAACAATGGTTTTATCCGTTTGGTGCAAAATCTTGTAGGTTGTCGTGTAATGACTGCCTTTGAAAGGTGTGTCTTTGCCATTAACCATTGCTACTAGATCAGGCAAGTCGCTTGTAATGGTAGTTTCGGTGAATGTAAGGGTCATGTGTCCCATTAGCGAACCCAGGAACCGCTCAGTCTTGGTTTGCATTTTCACATTGTCATGAATGAAACCCATTGTCAGATCGTGGTCGGATTTCCATACGCCGATTAATTGAGATTTGCGTGAAGTGCACGAAGTGCATAACAACAGCATCAATACAATTGCGAAAATTCGTTTCATGAGGCTAACAAAAAATAAGGGCCTGGCGCGCCGGATGCAAAACTTAAATGCAATGTTCACACGGGAGTCCTCTTGAATGTGTGGTTAGACTTTCTTTCAACGTTCTCGCACAACCCACCGGGTGTTTCCGGTGTGGTCACGATCTAGAAACAGATGATGGTTCTTGTTCTTGATAGCGTCAATCGAAGCAAGAACGGATGCTTGCGTAATCGGGTCCGGATGACTCAAGTGGCTTTGCAGCAAAGGAAGTGCCCGGTCTTCCAATGAGTATGCGACTATGCCGAGCGCCTCTTCCCTGACCAGCTGGGATCTGTCATTGATAGCGAGTAGTGCAAGGTCCAGTAACGCAGGATAGCTCCTGACATGGGGCAGTAAATAAAAGAGTATCGTTTTTCGGCCCTTGAATGACTTTACTGAGCTGCATGCCGTGATCAAAAGTGGAACCAGCGATTGAATGCCATATTTCAAGACTACTTGGTAGTGCGCTTCATCAATTTCGCGCCAATTCTTTTGGTCATAAATGACAACCAATTCATCAACCGCAGGAAGTAATCGCTTATTCATCGTGGAAAAGTCTAACAACAAAAATAAGAGATCACCGCGCCGGATGTTGATGATTTGAATGCCATGTCCATGCGGACGCCCCTCGATTGCGTAGTCAGGTTTTTACGCGACCTGTAACCAACCAGCCAAACGCAGAAGCGGAGACGCCACCCCATAGAATGCCAAGAGTGAGCGGATTGCCATTGAAGTACGCAAAAGATGCACCAATTGCAATGCCGGCAATCGCGAACCAGGCTACACGGCGTCTCCGTACTAGCGATGCCGACTTGACTGTCTTATTGCGAAGAACCGCATCTTGCCCCTGAATGGATGGCTCAATATTGGCTTGAGTGATTGCATCAGCTTGTGTTTTTTCCATTTTCGATTCTCTTTGTCTATCTAAGTTTGTTAGCTATTTTTTTGCGAGCGCACCAATAGTTGCCCCGATTGCAAGGCCAGCAATTATTATCGGGAAATTAAAGGGGAATTTGTAACTTAGTGGAAAGCTCGCTACGAAACCGGCAGCCATGCCAGCAAGGCCTAAGCTCGCGGATAGACCAATTCGACGGTAGATTGATTTGTCTTGTTCATTCTTCATGCGCATTTATCTTTCTAGAAAGCCTAACAACCAAGATAGGGGACAGACGCACTGGATGATAACTCGCTTGAATGCCATGTTTCCACGGAGGTCCCCTTGATTGCGTAGTTAGGCATCGGCGCCCGGCAGAAAATAAACACGGCGGAAGCAGAGATGGACGATGAAGCCGTGTGATGCAAGGGCAAAGCGCAACCCAAACCAGGTTGAAAAGGTAACATGCGTGCTTGTAACTATGAGCCCTTTCTGCGACTGCCAGAAGACAGGGCGACCAGCAGGATGTCGTGAATTGAAGAGAACTTTAGTCTGCGGCACAGCAAACGTAGTATTGAAAAATAAGCAGAACTTCTGGCAACCGAAAGTTGGGCCGCATGGGTATCGAATTGCTGATTATGGTCGAGCTGTGGTCTGTGCCAAATATTGCCCAAACTTGAAACCACTGGATGCAATTTTTATAACGGCAAGTACGACAAGCATTCCGATGACAAAAGCAAAGATTGCGGTGAGGGCTTTCTTGGGCATGACGGACTCGATTTCGGAGAAAGGGTTGCGATTCACTAAATTAGAGTAGTGACTGATTTGGCGCATATGCCGTACGTAACAGTGACTTTCGTAAAGTCGTCGCAGAACCTATATAAGACGCCTAACAACCAAAATAAGGAGCCGACGCGACGGATGATAATTCGCATGAATCTATTGATTCCACCGAGGTCCCCGTGACTGCGTAGTTAGACATTTCACCGGGCTCTTAAATAAAGGTAATAACAGAAGTACTTAATTGCCATATTGGATAGGACCAATGCTGCTATAAAAGTAGTCCATGTCGCAATAAACGAAAACGCAAATGTGCCTAAGCTTTCATTGTGACCGAAAGCATTTTCAGTAACTCTAGTCACGAGCTGCATTGCATGGGCTGCAATTATGAATGCTAGAAACATAGAGGTGTAATGCACAACAATGGAAAGCCTGATGGGCTCTAAACATTCTTTGCAATAAACCTTAGGCGGATATCTGCCGCCCTCAACTATGTCCCATTGGCCTATATCAACAATAGCACCGCATTTTTTACATGATTTTGTGTAATGTAGTGACAAATGTCTAACAACCAAGATAAGGGACCGACGCATGGACGCCAGTTGCTTCTGATTTGAATGCCATGTCCATGCGGAGGCCCCTTGATCGCGTAGTTAGGCCCAATTCCGCAAGCAATGTGGACATTGTCTCGCGCGATTTGTACGTAAGATCCCACCGCAGAAAGGACATTGGGCTGTTACCTCAACGAGGTGTACCTTCTGCTCGAAAATTCCCTCCAGTTGTCCGCGGCCTACGAGCGGAATTTCCATTCTCCAAGCGATCGGGAATATTTCATTGTAGTTACCACCGAAGAAGTGCGCAAAACTGGCCCTACTTCGCGGAGGAGGAACAGCACCTAGTTCCCAGTGCTTCTTCGAGGCTTCGACTACCACGATATTCTCGATATCCAAGTCCCCATCAGTAACACTCAAAACCGCGGTGCATTCAACGCCTGTACGAGTCCGAACTGTACAAGCAACAAAGAACTCCCCTTCGATCGGAACCTCAAGCAGTTTCTCAGGGATCACGGATAGCTCATCACCCTGTTCTTCGTCGTATGCCCAGGTCCATACCTGATGCTCGACGAGATCTGCGACTGATAATTCTTCAAGTTGGCGGAGTTCTTTCATATTGGGCCTAACAACCAAAATAAGTTTTGTAGCATCGCCGGATAATGACTTGAATGCAATATTGATGCGGAGGTCAACTTGATTGCGTGGTTAGGCCCATTATCGTTTTACATTTCGTTTCAAGCTCAATCGTGCAAAAGGCGAAGCCTTCTTGGACTTGTCAACGTTATCGATTTCCCACGTCCAAGTCTCACTCGCACGGTCGTATTTGAAAATGTTGTGAATGCCGCTTCCATCGGCGGATTTCCAAACGAAAAGAATGCGGTCTCCATCTGGCTTTCCATGTCCAACACCCTCCGGTGCAAAATTGGTCGTGGCGGTATTGTCTAGCCACATCACCACATATTCAGCGTTCTCTTTATCCCACGCGATATGTATCCAAGCCTCGTAAGCGGGCTCGCCGTCTACGGCCTTCTCGCGTGAAAGTTCATGGATACGAACATACTGGCGTTTTAGAATTCGGTCGACGTAAACGTCGTGTGTCACTTCTTCATTTCCAACGGTTCCTGTCATCACCCACTGCCCTTCGAGTTTGTCCAGAACAGAGTCAGTTTTCGGCGTCACGGAGTTCTGGGCACAAACGCTATGTGGAAAGAAAGATAACAATATCGTCAGTATCGCAATTAGGCTGAAGACGGAGAGTAAGTGCTGAGATGTACGTTGTATCATTTGGTTTGTTGACCTCGGTAGAATGAATGGCTTAGTTGCGTTTAGCGGCCTAACAACCAAGATAAGGGACCGACGCGCCGGATGA
>CAZPCE010000006.1:0-872 GCA_964584915.1 uncultured Arenimonas sp.
CCACGCCACTTAGTGCTCCACCATCAGGTTTGGTGCGAGTAGACAAATTACGCATGAGTTCGGCATATAACGAGCGCGTTTGTCCTCCCGTGGCTTGTAAGCGTCGATCCGGGTTGAGATCGGCGCTGGCAACCACCAGTTTTTTCTCCATCGCAACGGCACGCACCAAGTTGAGAAAAAAGGTTTTGCCGGCGCCGTATTCACCAACCACCAACCGAAAGGTTGCCCCTCCATCAGCAATCCGTTCGATATCACTGAGGAGGGTTTCAATTTCTCGTGTGCGACCTACTTGCACCAGATGCTGGCCCGTTCTGGGAACAACGCCGGCACGAAGCGATTGAATAACGGCGTCACGATCTTTGGCACGAATGGTCATACTTATCCTTCAATTTTTTCCAATACGTCGACACTGACCTCAATAGGATCATCCCCTTCAGTAAACGGAATGTCGTAAGCATCAAAAGCCGCCTCGTTAATTTGTTCTAAAGCACCATCGAGCATCAGCTCCAAATCACTGGCAACATCTTCCAGTTCGGCGCGAGTCCACTGCGGGCGCGACAGCAGCATGCGTGCCAAGGATGAGTGTGCGGTATCCAGCCCTAACAAGTGCGTGGTGGATACGACATCCTCCTCCTCAGGTTCTGCCACAGGAACGGTAGGCGTGACATCCTCTTCTTTGAAAATATTCGCCAGCAGGGCCGATACTTTGTCGGTATCTTTTTGGAGTTCTGCAATACGGGCGGCATCGAGAGTAAAGCCGGCAGTCGCCTCTACCGATGTACTGGCCCGGCTACCCGTGGCGCTGGCATGCAGGTCGCTAAAGACACGCTTGGGTTCCACGCCGAGTGTTTTATACAGCTTCTCCAGAAACT
>CAZPCE010000006.1:882-10105 GCA_964584915.1 uncultured Arenimonas sp.
TTGAAATATCGAGTCACCTCTAATCGATCTATGTCAGACCAATAAGCCCGAACTTTTGGTTCAATATTCTTCAAATTCTGATATGCTTCGCTCGCATTGTCTGAAAGAAAAACAGCTTTCCTCACTTCTCCAGAAACTTCACTTCGCTCGGTGATACCACGCCATCGGCCTGCGATAAGGTCGCTATAAACGCAGCGATCGCCTCTTTTGATACTACATCGAGCGCCTCAACCTTCTTTTTCAGGCTGGGTAATGACACGGGTGAGATAGTGAGCAAGCGGAGATGCGCCAATAAGCGTTGTCGATGCGACGGTGTCAGATGATGCCAAGCGTGCACTTGGTCCTGTAAATGCCTTACTTCGGCCTCGCTAAAATCACCGTCTGCGCTTGCCAAGGCGGAGGCTAATTGCAAAGTGAGCATCGCCGCCCGATAAGCCGATGTTTCTGGCGAGAGTAGCAAGTTGGCGTCATGTGAAAACAAGATCACCATATCCTCGGCTGCAGGCGTTTTGGCTCCCGCCAACACATTGGGCTCCATTCCGATATGGGAGGTTTCCAGCGCACGTGCCAAGCCTTGCGCTTTGTCTTTCGATAACACCTCGGTGCCACCAAATAGACTGATGAGCTCACCGAATGATAGTGCCAACATATTGCCAGCTAGTTTTGAACGCATCGAAGTTAACTTGTTGCGCGCTGCTTCAGGCCAAAGCGATGGTGGCAGCAATAACATGCCTTCCAAGGCATTCGTTGCTCCAGGATTGCGTCCTAAGTAGCGGCTATAAGGTTCTAGCTCCACCACGCATTGATCAATAAGCATTTGTATTTTCTTGACCGGGGCCGTCAAGACAGAGATATCGGGAATATCTCCGAAATTCAAATTGACTTCGTCATAGCCTCGCAAACTAGCTGTTGCAGGGCGATACACATATTTAAACCGTGTTTTATTGCGTGGCAAGACATAGCCAGCATCAAAAACCTCAGCATATCTTTCACGAAAAAGCTGATCGAATTGGGTCGTACATCGTGTAGCAGGCGTACGCCGATAGAAATTAAGATCCAATTTAAGCCATGCTAAGACCAGATCCACCGGAAGCGGCGCCTTATCAACGGCGGCTTGGCCCAACGCGAGCCGCATATACCCGGGCAATTCGTAGGTATTTGGGAAATCGGGTACTGGCTCTAGATATAACTGCTTGGGTTGCCCGGCAAGAAATAGCCAATCGAGTAACTCACTGGCGTAGCGTTTGAACGAAGATGATTTATCGCCATAGATCGACAAAAGCCGCTTGACCTCAGCAACAATAACGGAGCGATCTTGATATGCATCGATATCATCATACATGCCCGCAATAGCGCGCCGTTCTAATCCATAAAAGAATAGAAAGACAAAGCCTATATCTGCTTTAGGATGCTGTCGCCCGCCGGCCAGCCATTTTAAGTAAGCACGCCGTGCTGTCGGTGATATTTCATGGTAGCTCGACCAATAGCCTAATTGTGAAACGGTCAAATCCCCATCTTGCGCTACTCGCAAATTGGGATTGATTAGGCACGGATCAATTTGACCGTATTTATTTTTTAGCCCCGCTCCAAAATAGAAAAGGCCTCCTGGAATAATGAGGCCTGCGATAGTGACCGATTTGTCAGCAGTAATCCATTCCGCCTTGCCTATGCCAGGTGGAGGACTAGGAATACGGTAACCATTGTCTTGGGGATCATTTTCGGAGTCGGAACTTCTAAAAAACACTTCCGTATTGCTGACAGATTTTGACCAGCCGACGGGATTCTTTGGAATTTTTTTTGGTGGTCCGATGATTTCGGATAGGGTTTTTTCTGGCTTATTCGAAAGAACCTTGGACTTCGGTGAGTTTGCATTGGATACAACAATGGTAACTACAACGATAAGACCGACTACTACAATAAAGATCAAGATTCCCTTGGGGATCGCCATGATTCCCCATGCAACAACAAGCAATGCAATGAGCCATATTCCAACAGATCCCGATTTTTCTTGCCGCATATCGTCCTCACAAGTGAATCCGGTCTGTGATGTCGCGCCCAGTGAACCTACTATGGCAGGTCTTCTAACTCGATAATCTCATAGTGCAATCTATAGTAACGGTTAGCAGCTGTGGTTCAATAATAGGGTTCGCTAACCTCCCTGTATGGGCTGAAGCTATCGAAGAATTAGTTGCTTACTGCTCTTGGGCAGAAGCGATAGTTGGCAAAATTCGGCTGAAGCGGCCCTTGCCCATATTCGAGTTATTTTGCTCTGGAGGCTTCTATATGGGCTTTAGCAGGCTGAAGAAGGGTGCTTTCCAAGGAAAACAGTCGATACGTTGGCGTAAAAAAGAAAAGATTCCGCATGCCCTAAACTTTTCTACCCTATCCGGGATTGTTGAGAGATTAGCCCTCAAAGTCTCTTGAGGGCGTACTTTCAAGGAAGTCGTCATGGTGGCTGTCGTATCGGGTAATGGTCTGGGTTTGTTTGATACCTCGTTGACCCAGTTGGGTCGGGGATTTGGCAGTGCAGGGGGTGTTGGACAGCACGGCGATGCCAATTTAGTCAATATCGCGACCGGCAACCTCATCTTGCAAGATCAAGATGAGACCATCCTGACCCGTGGCATGCCATTGTCGTTTGTCCGTACCTACAACAGTCGAGGTTTGGTCACCGAAGGCGGCCGCCAGGTCCAGGTAGGCCAAGACGGCTGGTTGAATGTATTTGAACGAAAAGTGTCCGGCACGAACGGAAACAGCACTATCACGCGCAGCTTGGCGGACGGGAGTGAGATCGTATTTACATGGGACGCATCCCGTGCCGCCTATGTCAGTGGCACCGGTGATGGCGCACACGACACGATCACCTGGAACGGCACGAATAGCCAATGGACCTGGACGGAAGGCTCTACACGCCAGCAAGAAATTTATGACGCTTCGGGAACCAATGGCGGGCGCTTGTTAGCCATTATTGATGGCAAAAGTGGCGCGCAATACAACTTGTCCTATTCCGCGGCAGGTCCGACCGGACGTTTGACCAGTATCGTCTCGTCCCTGTCAGCCGGTGACGGGATGTATTTTCTTTACGATGCCTCCAACCGTTTGCAAGCTATCAATACGGTTGAAGGCGGAGTCTCCAGGGGCCAGGTCTGGTATGAATATGATGGCGTCGGTCGCTTGTCTGCGGTCATCTCGGACCTGACGCCCGATATCGTGACTTCTGCCACCACCTTGTCGGCACAAACTGGCAATAACCTGTGGAATGCCACTGCTGCACTCAATGACGGCAATTTGTATCGAACCACCTATTCGTACATGACGGCAGCAGCCAGCGATTTGCGAATCATGACTGTCACACAAAGTGACGGTACCTTGATCAATTTCGATTACGACGTCAGCGGCCGCATTATTCGTTCAACAGTAGGTGATACCAACAGTAACGATGCCGATGGTGCAGGCCAAACCACGACATATTCTTATGGTACGGATCTTTCAGGATTGACCTCAACCACCGTTAAGGATTATCTGAACCGTGTGTGGACCTACAAATTTGATACGGCCACCAAAGAACTGCGTGAAGTACATTCCCCTGCGGCGGAAGGCACCAGCGTCATTGATGTCACTAGCTATGAATACAATTCGGGGAATGTCACCAAGGTGAAAACCGTTAGCGACGGCATTACTTTGTCGCAGATGGATTACGAGTACGACACCCATGGCAATTTGCTGAAGCAGTGGGACTTGCTGGGTAATCGCGTAGATCGTACTTATGACGCTGCCAATGAGCAGTTATTGACCGAAACGGTGTACACCACGGTCGATCCTGATCGTAATCTAAGCGCACAAAACCCGGCTGTCGGGTCGGGCCTAACTACGCGATTTGTGTATGAAAGTTCTGGCCGCCTGCGCTTTACGATTAATGCCGCCAATGAAGTCACCGAGTATATCTATGGTGCTTCCGCTGGCGCCAATGGCCAAGTAACAACGATGCGCCGCTTTGTCGGTGCAACATACGCCAGTGCAGCCGTTACCGAAAACGATTTGAATATCTGGGCGATTCTTCCAGCACAACTCGCAGCCTCCGAGCGCACCGACTATGTCTATGACGCAATGGGCAAGCTGATTCAGAGCACGAGCTACGCCAGTGTCGATGCGAGTGGCAATGGCATGTTGGACAGTATTAACGACAAAGCTGCAGTCATCACGCGGTTCACCTACGATCCGCAGGGCTTGCTGCGCCAGAAGATTACTTTGCACGGGGCGGGCCGCAGCACCAACACTGCAGTTAATGCACCGGCGACGAGCGAGATCGTTGATTATGTTTACGACGGCATGGGTCGATTGCTAAGTGCGCTCACACGCAAATCGGAAACAGCACCTCTGGTTCTTAATCCGACACCCCAGCAGATTCTTGACTTTGATAATGCCACAGTCAGCACTACGTACGTCTATACCGATTCGCTCAACAAAATTGTAGTTACCAGCGATGCTGGTGCCGTGAGCACATCGCTACGCAATGCAGCAGGACAATTGATTTCGTTGACGACTGCCAACGCAGTATCAGCACCTACCGTCAGCCGTATCACCCGAAATTTCTTTGATGCTGCCGGTCAGTTGCGTGGTAGCGAGGATGCCAGTAGCGGACGCCGTTACTTTTTCTATGACAACAAAGGCCGGTTGGAAGCGGAAGTTGACGCGACCGGTGCAGTCACAAAGTATGTGTATGACGGTGCTGATCGTCGCATCAAAACTATTCAGTATGCTAATCGTGTCACTACAGGCCCTTGGCTGAGTGGTAGCACTGTCACGGTAGCGAACTTTGCTGCGATCGGCGTTGTCGCCGATAACGCCAATGACCGAACAACGGTAAACACTTTCGATCTGGCGGGTCGTTTGTTGACACAAACCGATGCCGTTTCCGGTGCCGATCGTCAGGTCACGACTTATACCTATGATGCTGCCGGACGAGTAACGCTGATTCGCACGACGGATGGCGTCGGCACGGCGGCGACAGCACGTGAGACACGACAATTCTATGATGCAGTCGGTCGTTTAGTCGCAACGCTGGATGCCGAGCGGTATTTGGTTCGTAACACCTATGACTTGGCTGGCCGCGTGATCCAAACCACGCGCTCGGCCGGCAAGATCGTGACGCCTGTTACGATTGATGCTTCGACATTGCTATCAGCATTGACCATTCCTGTCGATGCGGTAAACGATCAAACCACGCGCTATTTTTACAATGGTCGTGGTCAGCAAATCGGTACGCTCGATGCGCAAGGCTACTTAACCGAAGCCATTGTGGATGAAGAGGGCAATACCCGTGCAGAGCGTCGCTACATTGCGGCAGTAAGCTGGGCGGCGAACGACACGCTAATTACGCTTCGTGGCAAAGTGCCCAACTATGCCCAGACCAGCAGCTATCGCGAAAGCAAATCGGCATACAACGGTCTGGGTCAGTTGGCTACACAAACCAATTACGAAGGCACAGTCACCCGATTCACTTACGACGAAGCCGGTCGTCTGGTTCGTACGCAGGTAGCGGAAAACACCAGTGAAGTTCGTGAAGGCTTCAAGCGCTACAACGTGTTTGATGAATTGATCGGCGAAATCAGCGGACAACAAGTACAGGATTTGGCAGATCAAAAGCTAATGCCATGGAATGGCAAGTTGCTCAACGATCCGAGCCTGCTGCCAGGGGAATTAGACAGCGCGTATGCCAAATATGGCGTCACCCACAGTTACGATGCGATGAGTCGCCGCATTGAGAGCATTGATGCGCAAGGTAACAAGACTTTTTATTTTTATGACAGCCAAGGCCGTCAAACCTTTACGGTCAAAGGCGTAGCGCAGGATAACGCCGGTGTCACCGGCCTGAAGAATAGTTATGGCGAAGTGACCGAAACCCGCTACAGCGCGTTTGGTCAAGTGATTCAGACCATGGCTTACACCGGCCGTATCGTCATTCCTGTGCCAGGCGATCGGGCGAGCATCGAAAGTACAATCAATACTTTTAGGTTGGTAACTGACTTTACCGGCAATACGGTCGATACCCGTCGCCAATTTGTCTATGACCAACGCGGCCTGTTGAAGGAAAGTATCGACGCGCTAAATAAAAAGACCACGTATAGCTATACCGCTTTTGGCCAACTCAATCAGGAAATTCGTTTCGTCGGCGATGCAGCTACATCGGTCACTATCCAGCACAACTATGACAAGCGCGGCCTGGAAACCAGCCGCACCGACGGCGTAGGTTTGGGCATTGCCCGTACCAGCAGCCAGACCTATGATGCCTTTGGTCGTGTGATCACCAATACCGATGCTCGCGGTGCGATCACGACGCTGACTTATGACCGTCTGGGTCGCCAGATTACCCGTAGCCTCAGTGTGATATCCGAAGGCGCTAGCCGTCCGGAAACCACCACGATGGCCTACGATGCGTTTAGTCAAGTGGTCAGCCTGACCGATGCGCTAAACAACACCACGAACTACGTTTACAACGATAACAATCGCAGCTTGGTGGTGACCTCGCAGGAAGGCGTGGTGATCACGACAGTGCATAACCGTCATGGCCAAACTTTGACCGTTACTGACGGAAATAATGCTACCAGTAGTGTGACTTACGACAAGAATGGTGCCGTGCTTACCAGCACCAATGCGCTCAATCAATCCAGCAACAATACATACGATGTGCGCGGACTGTTGTATGAAGCTATCGATGCCAGCGGTCGTAAGGTGCGTTACACCTATGACGCCGTAGGCCGCGTACTGAGCCGTAGTGATGATCCGGCTGGTTTGAACCTGATCACGACCACTGGCTTCGATGGTCAAGGCCGCCAAGTCAAAGTGACCGACGCCACCGGCCGCATCACCACGATGAGCTACGACCAGGAAGGTCGTTTGTTGCAGACCACCCAAGATCCTTCTGGTCTGAATTTGAACACCAAGTATTCCTACGATGCAGCGAACCGCCAAATTGAAGTTATCGAAGGTTTTGGCACAGCGGCAGCAAGAACCACGCAATACGTCTATGACGAACTGGGTCGCCGGAAACAGGAACGCGTGGATCCGAATGGCCTGAACCTGACCACGAATTATCTCTACGATGCAAACGACAACGTCGTGCAACGTATCGATGCGACCGGCAATGTCAGCCGTTTTGTCTATGACGAAGCCAATCGTCGAATTTACGATATCGACGCAACCGGTGGCGTGAGCAAAACCACGTACGACAAAGACGGTCGTGTAATCGCGGTGCGGAGTTATGCAACAGCTATTGTCACCTCGGATCTATCAACTACCGCAGGCGTGGCGGCAGACACGATAAGAACCAAAGTGAATTTGGTGGCCAACGAAGTCATTGATCAAATCAGTTATCGCGTTTATGACGGCGATAGTCGCGTGCGCTTCAGTATCACCAACTTGACTAGCGCCACGGCGTCAGTTACCGAGACACGTTACGACAAAGTTGGGCAAGTGAGCCAGCAGCTTGCTTATAGCAATCCGATCACTGTTGATTCGACACTTAAAGCCAAACTGCAAGCAGGCGATACCACAGCATCAGCGGATATCACTGCATGGCTGCAATTACCACTTTCAACCAACTGGGCCAGCGGCTTTAACGGCAACAGTTTAGCCGGCTTTAGTTCCTCGGCCGGCATTGCGCCGACGATGAACAATGGCCAGGTAGTGTTTGATCGTAATCCAGGCGTCAGCGGCAGTTACGCCTATCCAGTTATCGTTAGTAACACCCGGCATACCCTAAGCCAGGGCCTGACATATTTGGCCGAGTTTAGTACTCAAAGCGACCTTACCAATACCTCGATGGAATTGGGCTTCAATAATGAAATTGCGTGGCTGCAGCCGGGCTACCGTCGCGAAGGTATCGCGATCAATAACGGCAAGTTGTATCGCAGACAGATTAACGGCAGCGACAATCAAGCTACCGAAGTGATGACCTTGTCGGCCAATACAACGTACGTCGTGGAAATTGAAACGCAAGACGGATTGATTACGACTTACGTCTATGCAAAAGGCACAGATCGCAGCAAAGGCATCAGCTTCAGCGCGAGCAGCAGTTCGGCTTCTTACGGCAGCAGTTATTGGTATGCCGCTGGGTTGCATTTGCCGGGTGTCAGTGGCGGTTCGATTACACTGGATAACGTGAGTGCAACAACTCGCCAGAGTGCGCAAGTTCAAGCCAATCGTTACGATGCTGCCGGTCGTTTAATTCATACCCATGATGCTTTGGGTAACGCCATGGAGTACGGCTACGATGCAGCCGGTCGACGAATCAGCATCACCGATTCACGTGGTTTTACAAGTTATGTTGTCTATGATGCAGCCGGTCGTCAGCGGTTTGGTGTAGATGCGCTAGGGAACATTACCGAACAGCGTTATGACGCGGCAGGCCGCGTGACCCAAACTTTGCGCTATACCCAAGCCGTTACATTAAGTGTGCCCCTGAAAACGAAACTGCAAAACGGCGATGCCACCGCATTGACCGATATTAATGCGTTGCTGAAATTACCTGCTTCAGTGGCATGGGCGAGCACGATCGATACCAGTGCGTTTACCGGATTCGTGAATCTTGGGATGGGGTTCCCAAGTTTTACCAATGGAGAGGCCGAGTTCAAGCGTGACCCATCGGTTGCAACCAACCGTGCAACCGCCCTGGTAGGGGAGACGCGTTCATATTTGAGCGATGCGTTAACGTATTCCAGCGAAATCCGGGTTGGCGGCAGCCTTTCCGGCTCGATGCTCTTAATGGGTCTTCAGAATGAAGCCGATTATTTGAGTACAGGCTTTTTGCGGGATGCCATTTATGTGGATAACGGCATTCTTTACAAGCATCAAATCAACGGTGCGACCGTAACCAAAACGGCGTTGCTGACGTTGACCTTGAACACGACGTATGTGGTGGAAACAGAAACCGCTGCAGATCACATTACGACCTTTGTGTATGTCAAAGGCACAGATCGTAGTACCGGGGTTAGCTATACCCGACAAACCGATTCGGTGACTTACGGTCGCACAATGTGGTACGCCTACAATGAGCAAACCCCCGGGATCAGCGGTGGTAGTGTTTATCTGGATAATGTCAGTGCCAGCGTTCGTCAAAATCCGCAATCGCAAACGATTATTTACGATGCTGCCGGTCGCGCCAAGTACAGTATTGATGCCTTTGGCGCAGTGACGGAATCAGTATTTGATGCTTCTGGTCGGG
>CAZPCE010000006.1:10115-29681 GCA_964584915.1 uncultured Arenimonas sp.
TCAAAGGGGAGAAAAGCGACCGGGACAAGGCTTTTGCAGAGGCTTCGAAGATCCAGGCCGAACTTGACGCTCGTGTCGCAGATGCCCAGTCGAAGCTCGACGCCCTACGAGTCGACCGAGGGACTATCGACAACACCCGTGATCGCCAAAGCTACGTGATTTATGACGCTGCGGGTCGTCAGCGGTTCGTGGTGGATGCATTGGGTGACGTGACGGAAACGCGCTATGACGCAGCCGGTCGTGTGGCCGAATCGTTGTCTTACCTGGCAGCGCTTTCGTCAACAGACTTGAATGTGGTGCGTGGCGGTACGGCGACATTGAATACCTTCACCACTTTTGTCGCGACGAATGCAATCAATGCACGCGCCAGTAAAATGGTCTATGACGCTGCAGGACGAGTTGTTTACACGTTGACTCGTAGTGATATCACTTCGCAAGCTGCCGTGGTGAGTGAGCGTCGATACAATGCGCTCGGACAAGTATTGGCGGATGTCAGCTATGGTGTAACTATTTTGTATGGCACGGCCGGCAATTCCGTCGACGTTGTCGCCGCCATGAATCCTGTTAGTGGCAATCTTGCTGCTAATCAGCGTGTGACTCGATATGCCTACGATGTGAGCGGTCGTCTGCGTTTTACCATCAACAACGGCGGTGAAGTCAGCGAGCAACGCTACAACGCGTTGAATCAAGTCACGCAAACCTTGCGTTATGGCCAAGCGATCAGCGTTAGCCAAGCGACCGAGACTAATGTGGCCGCTGCTCTCGTGGGGCAAACAGGCACGCGCTTCAGCACCAACGCTTATGATGCTTCCGGTCATTTAATCAGTACAACCGATGCCTTGAACGGCGTGGAAAGTTATACCTACAACGCCAGTGGACAAGTACTGACGCGTACCAACAAATTGGGTTATGTCTGGACGTACTCTTATGATTCGGTCGGTCGCCAGATCGAGGAACGCAGTCCTTCCGTGAATGTGGCGCATTTCGTCAACGATGTGCTGACGATCGAAGCGAAATCGGTGGTGACTCGCACAACGTATGATGCGGTCGGCAATGTGCTGACGCGTACGGAAAATGCCGAAGCGATCGACCCGCTTGAACGCCGGACAACGCAATATCAATACGACGCACGTGGTCGTCAAATCAAGACGATATTCCCGGATGCTTACCGGTTGGATAATACCGGCGCGCTGGTGGCAACCAATACGCAGTCGAGCATTCAGGTCGCCTACAACAGCCTGGACCAAGCGGTGGTACAAAAAGATGTGCGCGGCAACTACACCTATAAGGTGTATGACGTCTTGGGTCGTGCAGCCTACGATATCGATGCCGAAGGATTTGTTACTGGGTACAGCTACAACGCTTATGGCGAGCAAACCGGCATTACGCGCTATGCCGGAAAACTGATCACTACCGGCTTAGTGGCAGGTAGGCCCATTAGTGCAGCACAGGTGCAAGCGGGAGTGTCCGAGGCCGATCCGAGCAATCGCACCCTGATGACAAGCTACGACGCGCGTGGCCTGAAAACGCAAGTGACGCAACCGCTGATCAGTTACTACAAAGCCAATGCCACCACCGCCGTATCAGGCAATCCGATTACCGTCTTTGTCTATGACGCGTATGGCCAAAAAGTCAAAGAATCCCTGTTGATCGAAGGAACGCCTGGTACCGGCGATGCCGTATGGGCAGATAGCTACAGTTATTTTGATAGTTTGGGTCGTCAAACCCTCACCGTCGATGCCGAGGGGTACGTCTCTGCTTGGCAATACAACGGCTTTGGCGAAACCGTTATCGCAACGGAATACGCAAGAGCCATCAGCACGTCCGGCTTGTCGACCATTACACCGCCGAGCTTGCCGGCAGCCGGCGATGCGACGACCGGTTATGACCGCCGTACGGTAACCACCTTCGATGCGCTCGGTCGCAAATCCAGCGATACGGTATTGCGCCATTACCAATTGAGCAATCTGACCGAAGCGCAACGCGACATTGTCAATGCCTATACGTATAACGCCGAAGGGCAATTAGTCACGACTAATACAGATGGTGTTGTCACACAAACGGCCTATGATGCGCTAGGTCGCACACTCTCGGTCACCGAAGCAGAACGTGATGTATTACGCGGTGATGCAGAATCCCTGCTGCAAGCGCAGGCATTGCGCGACCTTTACAGCAGTGTTTTGTATGAGCGCGCTTCGCCCTATACCGATATGGTCTATGACGCATTCGGCAATGCGGTTCGGGTAACGCGTTATGCCAATGGCTGGCGCAATGGCGGCGTGATGGCCGATTCAACCCGCGATCAGGTCATGATTACAAGATACGACTACCAGGGTCGTGCGGTCGTGACTACCGATGCACAAAATCTCAAAACCTATAATCGCTATAACGAAGCGGATGGTCTCGTCGAAAGTTGGTACACGCTGACAGGCAATGACGGCAGGGGCGCCACCGTTCGCACATTGCTGACCTACGATGCCGTCGGACGTCAAACCAGTAACGTCGTACAACGGGAAACCTATCGTACTTATTACGGTGTTACCACCGTTGGTGACACGATAAAGGATGCACAGGAATACATCAGTTACAACGGCTTTGGCGAAGTGACAAGCAAGGGCTTTGATGGCAGCACGCAGCCGATAGTCTTTATTTATGATGCCGCCGGTCGTTTGAAACAAAGCAACGCCAATGCCGGGATTCTGCGCACCTACGGTTACAACCTCGCCGGCTATCAGCAAAATGAAACGCACAAAACGCTAGCCAATGGCCTGCTCTTCGATGCAAATACCTATCAGGTCACCGATAAACTTGGTCGTGCAATCACCACGCGCCTTCCTTCGTATACTGACGATACTGCGGTGCAAGTAGCCGTGAGTTTTAAATTCGATCGTTGGGGTAACACTACGGAAGTCGTGGATACCCGCGGCTACCAAACGCTTTATCAATACAACCAATCCAATCAGGTCACGCAAGAAACGCAGGCCTTGGTGAAGGTCGTTTCCGAGACTGGCGTTGCATCGTGGATACGTCCGGTCAAACGCTGGTTTTACGATGTGCAAGGTCGCGAAATTGCCAATCAGGACGCCAATGGCAATGTGCATGGCAGTGAATATGATGCGACAGGTCGCTTGATTCGTACCCGGGGTGCCGTCAATCCGTCGACCAACGTCACCACCTATGCCTACGATGCCTTGGGCAATCAGCGCTTGACGCAGGACGCACTCAATTATTTGACCTTCCGAAGCTTTGACAAGAACGGTCGTATCAGCAGCAAAGGCGATTACTTGCTGAGTATCAATGGTTATTCGCGGACACAGAACACTCTGGAAAGTTATCAACTCAATGCCAACGGTGATCGCAATGTCGTGACCGATGCGATGGGGACAAGCAGCAAATACGACTACGACAGCCGTCATTTGTTATTGCGCAGCCAGAGTGCGATGGGCGTGATTACCGGTTATTCGTATGATGCCCAAGGCAACAAGATTCGTGAAGACAATGCAATGTCCAACACCGAATACGGCGCCTACCTGCAACCGCGCTACAACGGTGGTTTGGCGGAGTATCAACCTATTATTGCGGGCTCGGCATATAGTTTGGTTATTCCGGAACAAGCGTTTATTACCACTGCCGGCAGTGCGCTAACTTATGAAGTGGTGGTCACGCATACGGCTTACATCAACGGACAATATCAAACAACGCTGGCATCAGGGTTCACCTTTGACGCCAACACCAGAACACTCAGTAATTCCAATGTGGTTCAAGATGGTTATTACATCACCATCACTGCCCGATCAAGCAATGGCAGCCATACGAGCAAAACGATTTCGCTCAACTCCATGTCGGTGGCGGACTACAACACGTTTAATTCACAAGCGCCGTATTTGTCACAAGCCCTGATTTACCAATCTGCGAACGTGAATCAAGCCTGGACATATCAAATTCCAGCCAATACCTTTGTTGATCCGCAAGGTCAGGCCTTGACCTACTCGGTACAAATTGGAACGTGGGTGCCAGGCACGCCTGGTATCCCAGGAGAGCCCGGTGACCCGGGCTATGTAGACTACCGTGCACTGAATGCGAATGACTGGCTGCAATTCAATGCGTCCACTCGGACACTTTCCGGTACGCCGACGTCTGCCAATGGCCCGGCCCAACTCAAGATTATAGCGACCGACCCCAACGGCAATTGGCGCTCTATCGAATTCGTGGTGAACGTTGCCAATTCTTATGTGGGTTCCACAGTCCAGGACAATAACGACCTGATTAATGGCTTGCCGAGTGAATGGGTCAAACCCAATGAGCAAACCTGGGATTACGATGCCTTCGGCCGCTTGATCGACCATAACGACCTGAGTGCTGTCGATTACAACTACTTCTATGACTCGCAAACGGCACAACAAACCAGTCAAACCAACAATTGGTCACAAACCACGGTAACGCTGGTTGCCAACAATTTCCAGATTGGCAACATAACGGTGCCATTGGCACCGTTACAGCAAAACGTTACTACGACCGGTTTGCGTCAAATGTTTTACTACGCCAACGGTCAACTGAAAGAGTTGCGCGAGAACGGCAATATCTATCGCTATGCCTATGATGCCGCCGGCAATCGCACCCTCGAAGAATCCGAGGTTCACGATGCCGATGGTTCACTGATCACCCTGCGCACTCGCACAGTCTACGACAGTCACAATCGGGTAGAACATCTCACTCAAGATCAAGTCACCAGTGGTGTTGTACGCCGTATTCTGGATATGGCTTACAGCTACGATGCCAACGGCAATCGCCGGAATGTGCAGTCGTTCGGTGCACTCAACACCGCTGCTGCGGTCATTGCCACAACAAACCTCGCACCCGGCAGCGTGCAAGCGATTCCTACGCAAAATTTGCGTTCCGGTATTGTCAGTGTGTTCCGTTTACGGCCTTCGGAGATCTTCAAAGATCCCGAGCAGGATGGTCTTACCTATACCGCCAAATTAGTGGTGGGTGGTGTTGACCAAAACTTGCCAAGCTGGCTGGCGTTTACCATCGACGCCGCTACTGGCGAGGCCGTCTTTACTGCTTCGGCAGGTTCAACCGCCGCATTGGGTCAGGATCTCAGTATCAAATTGATCGCGACCGAAAATGCTGCCGCAGGAAGTAAAACGGCTAACACCACATTCGTCGTGTCGGTTCGCAGCAACATTGGGCCGGTTCTGCTTAACACTAACACCCCGAGTTTCCGGGCCAAGCCTGGCGTCAATTTCGAGCTCGAGCTGGCGGCTAGTCAGTTTTTCCGTGATGCCGATATTGGCGACATACTCAGCTTGTCTCTCGAAAGCGGTTCCGCATTACCTCCGGGAGTGGTTCTGGATGCCAGTAATCCGCAAGCTCTGCGTTTGACGGGCATTCCCACCACACCGAACACGTATACGATTTTTCTGCGGGCAACCGATCAACAAGGCCTCTTTGTTACCAAGGCCATCACCCTCAATGCCAATACTAACGTCGCACCCACGGCGGTCCTGACGAACCTCACATCGCAAACGTGGATTGCCGGTCGCCAAGGCACTTACGACATTCCTCTGAGCCAGGCCTTCACTGACGCCGATGCCGATGCATTGACGATTTCGGCTACCTTGGCCAATGGTTCTCCATTGCCATCGTGGATGACGGTACAACTGATCACCAATGCTGCTTCTCCGCCGACTCTGCGTTTCCGTGGCGAACCACCGGCAAATACCGTGGATAGCACCAGCTTCAGTTTCAAAATCACCGCGACCGACAACAATGGCGCGAGTGCGATAACAAACCTGGGCGTGCTCGTAAAACAAAATCAGGCAGCTACCGGTGGCGGTACTTTGGCAATACCGGCGCCACGCGTCGGTGAAGACTATGCCTTTGTTGGTAATCTGTTCACCGATCCGGAAGGCGACTTGCTGGCTTATCAATTGACATTTACGGCCAATGACCCGACCGCCAACTGGTTGAGCCTGAGTATTGACAGAACAACAGGCAAATTCACTTTGTCTGGCAAACCCACAGTCAATACACAGGGTGGTGCACGCAGCGTGCAGCTCATAGCAACCGATGCCGGTGGGTTGACCACAACCTTGACGATTACCTTTACCGTCAAAACCGATACGGCTCCCACGCTGGCAAATGCCATTCCCGATCAGGTCGTGTTGAAGTCCCGTAATTTCAGTTACGTAGTTCCCGCCACTGCATTCAACGATGTTGATGGCGATAGCCTGAGTTATGAGGTTTACAACAAGGTTTTCATTCCCGGCCACACCGATGGCGAAGGCATGTGGGAACCTGATCATTATGAATTCACATCACTTCCCTCATGGCTGACATTTGATTCTGCAACCCGCACATTCCGCGGCACTGCACCCGCTACCGTGCAAACGACTGAAATTTACATCGTCGCTACTGATAGCAAAGGCCGTTTTGTCGACGATAGTTTCAACATTACCAATACCGGTGTTGCCAGCAATAGCGCGCCAACGTACACGGCAGGCAGCCTGATATCGCGCAGTGCCTCCGAAGGTGTAGCGGTTGATTTCGTATTGCCGGGGAATGCTTTCGGTGATACCAATAGCGATCTGTTGACCTATGTTGCTCAAATCAAAATCGGTACTACCTGGACCACCTTGCCGGCACTTGGTTTGAGTATCGATAAATATACCGGCCGCATTACCGGTGTACCGACTGGGCCTACCGCTACTACCTATCAAATGCGAATAACCGCCAGTGATGGTGCTGCGAGTATCACCAGTGCCGAATTCACCATGTCGATGAATCGTATTCCGGTATTGGCCACGGCGTTTTCCAATCGTTCCAACAACGTGAATGCTGCAATTAGTAACTATCAATTCACAGCCTCGCAGTTCACCGACGCAACGTCATTGGCCTACAGTGCCACCGGTTTGCCACCAGGCATCATATTCACGCCAGCAACCCGAACCTTCAGCGGCACACCAACCCAAATGGGTACGTATACGGTATCCGTCACGGCTAGCGACGGCACCCTCACGCGTACGGGCATTTTCACTTGGACCGTCACAACGCCTAGCAATTCCTCGCCCTACGTGGCAAATGTCCTGGTAGATCAAGGCGCATTTAAGGACACAGCCTGGACTTACACGGTACCTAGCAATACTTTTGTCGACTCCAATGGCAATCCGTTGGCGTACACCGCAACTTTGGCTGATGGCAGTGCGTTGCCGAGCTGGATGAGTTTCAATGCAGGCACTCGTACCTTTAGCGGCACGCCGGCTACAACAGGCCCAATCAGCCTTAAAGTAACGGCAACCGATGGCATTCTCAGTGCGACAGCCTTGATGACGCTATCGGTCACCGTAGCTGGCAATACCGGACCGACAGTGGTCAGTGCTATTCCTGACCAGTTATTCCACAAGAACGATGGCTTGAGTTTTCAAGTACCGTATCGCAGCTTTGTCGATGCCAACCAAGGCGATGCACTCACCTTGACTGCTACCTTGAGCAACGGCAGTGCATTGCCAAGTTGGCTGACCTTTGATCCGAACAACGGTACGTTCTACGTTCGTCCGAATGCCTCGATCACTTTCAACAACTTCCCTGAAACCCACAAGTTGCCTCTGACCATCAAAGTCACGGCGCGTGACGGTTCCTACGCGAGTACCAGCCAAACCTTCGTATTGACCGCCGTCAAAGACGATCCGAACTCTTTGCCAAGCGGTTATGTCGATCCTTTTGTTGCCGCCGATGCCCAGAAAAACTACTGGTACACCTACGATGCCGAAAACCGCCTGTTGGTAAACCATGGTCAACTGATCAATGGCGGAACCGGGCAGGCGCAAATCGTAATCGGCCAGGACGACATCAGCAGTGGTCAGGTCTATGATGCCGTCGGCCGCATGGTCGGGCGTCAGATCGGTTATGGCGGCAACATCAGTGTTGAAGTGTCGTCATACAGCCAACGCGGCTTGTTGCTAAATGTGTATCAACCGGTGTTGCTGGGTCAAAGTCAAACCAACAGCGCTTTGCAGGATAGTCGTACCTATGACGCCAACGGTCATTTGCTCAGCACAACGACCTACTTCCGTTTGGCAGAAACCCGCGAAACCACGACTGCCAACCAGTTCGTGAATATTGGCGGCTGGGTCAAACACCGCGACATCTACACCTACAATCTGGATGGGCAGGTGGTGAACCAGTATTCGGAAGGTCGTGCACGCGACTGGAAGGCACCGGTCACGCCGAATGTATCCCTCGAAACCAATATCGGTACGCTCATAGCGCTGTCTACGGTCAAGAGCACTTATTTGGCCTCGTATGTACCGGGCCAAATGTTTGGTTATGAATACCACTACATCGCTCATGAATCGGGTACCGGTACCAGCAGCACGGACGCCGTCAACTACACCCATTACTACAGCATGAGTTATGAAGGCCGCGATGGTTATCTCGAAACAAGCGTCAGGGGTGGCAGCAGCAACACCACCTTCAAAGCCAGCACAAGCGTCAGTCAATACGACGCCTGGGGCAAACGACTTTCGGTTCGTGAACAGACCCCATTGCCAAGCAATATGGGCACCATGGACGACCGCGTGCGCTACTTCACCTACGACGGTGAAGGCGGCATTTTAAGAAGACGCGAAGGCATCATCGACGGCAACAACCTGTTCGCACAAAACACCGATCAGGAATCGCGTGACATGCTGTACGCGTTTGCCAACCGGCAATTGGTGGGCAAGCAATCGCGCGCCGGCAAGCTCGACATCGCCAGTCTGCAAGGCATGGAACTCAGTGGCGGAGGCAGCAGCCAAACCACCGTGCAAACCGGTGAAAACCTGCAAGCCGTTGCCCAACGCGTCTACGGTAACTCTTCCCTGTGGTACGTGCTTGCCGAAGCCAACGCGATCGGCAATAGCGAAATCACGGCCGGTACGACCCTCAAAGTCCCCGACGTCGGCCAGCACAAGAACGATGCGGTTACGTTCAAGCCGTATAACCCGGCCGATACGATAGGTAATACCAGCCCTACCTTGCCTTACATCCCGGCACCGGAAGGTCCGGCCTGTTGGAAGATAGTGGTGATGATGGTGGTCATCATTGTGGTGACCTACTTCACCGCCGGTGCGGCGACCGAGGCCACCGGCAGCATGATGATCGGCGCCTTTGCCGGGGGTGTGGCCGGCAGTGTCGCTGGCCAGTTAGTTGGCAAATCACTGGGTATCGTCGATCACTTCAGTTTGCGAGAAGCCGTGGCCAGTGGCATCACCAGCATGATTACGGCAGGTATTACCGCTGGCATGGGTGAGGCGATCAATGGCAGCCGAGTGGCCGCCGCAGCCGTCAAAGCGGCGCTTAACAGCGTGGCCGGTTATATCGGTAACAAGATAGCCGGCGTACCGGATACGCACTTTAGTTGGAAAACCATTGCGGCCAGTGCGGTGGCGAATTTTGTGACAACTGCCGTGCTGGGTGACGCACCTTCCGAGGGTGCAGCAAAAACAGGCCCGATCAAATTCAGCTTGAGCGATTTCAGGTGGAGCGATGTGGCCGAACAATTTGGCCGTGCGATGTTTAGCAAAGCGGTGCATGCGGCAGCGGAAGTGGCCATCACCGGCAAGAGCGTGGGCGATAACGATATCGGCATGGTCATGGCCGATGCATTTGGTACAGCATTGGGGCAAGCGGTGATTGCCGGTTCGGTACGCACGGCCGATCGCACCTCAAAAGGCATGACGAAAGCGCAATACAAAGTCTTTGAGCAGACGAGTGCCACGTTAGCGAGATTGACCAAAAATGCACCGCCACGACAGGCCGATGAATTTGGCAGCTTCGATCTTGATTCGGCACTCGATAATCTGGAGTGGGCGGAAAAGAATTTTGGGTCGCGAGATGCGGATGCAAGCCAAAGCGCTGCACAGGGGAAAACGGTAGTCACTCAAGCGGGATTCGAAGCCGCCGGTTTATCGCATGCGGAACGAAGCCAAATGATCAAAAGCTTGAAAAGTTTCTATAGCAACGAAAAAACACCAACGTCGTATAGAGACTTTAGCGATTCAGAGTTGAGTAGTGACTATGACGGCATGCTAAAGATACTTTCGAGTGTTGAGTCGCCAGGTGCCAGAGAACTGGGTACGGTTTATGTCGCAGGCGACAAGGAGTTTGAACGCAATATTCAATGGAGTAGTGATTGGTACTTTAGCAAAGGCTACGGCATGCGCTTACCGGAAGGCATCCATAACCAAGCGCAGTTAGATGCCTTCAACAAAAACCAGGCGAAAGTTGCTTACGACGACGGAAGACGGAGGCAAATTGATCGCTACTGGAGCAACCAAACGCCGAAAACCCATAGCCCGGTGCCTGAAAAGCCTTTGATGGAAAGACTCTACGATAGTTCACCTATGGGCATGACTAACAATATGCTTTTATCGATGGCAGACGAGACATTGGTCGCCATTGGTTTTGGTGAAACCTATAAGGGTGATTCAAAGGTTGAATATCGCATCAGCCCATTAAAAGGCACGATGATGGACGGCAGTGAAGTCAGAATGGCCAAAGTAATGGCCTTGGCTAACCTAATGCCCGCAGGTAGGGCGGAGGTGGCTATATCGGGTGAGTTGAAGATTGCAGAGCGAACTTTGACTGAAACTTCGGAGAGAGTGGCGCCGATGTTGGAGAACATGACGGCGCGAGTTGGGGCAAATACAGCTACACCACTTTCGCCCACCTTAATGAGTGAGACGGATCCTGCGCTTTCGTTCATAAAAAACGTCAAGCCAATTGATGGCTATACAGACGTTGCTGTGCATGGGAGTAAAGACAAATTTTGGTACCTCAAAGATGCTACGGCGCCGACAAATCCGGATAGTTGGATTTCGTTTAATCAACGGTCGCTAGCAAATTATGTTAAGGGCTCGGACTATTCAGGCGGCCCAATCCGATTGCTTTCGTGCGAAACTGGCGCTGCTGATGCCGTTGCAGCTCAAAACTTCTCAAATAAAATGGGTGTCGAAATTCTAGCTCCAACAGATACTCTTTGGATATTTCCGTCCGGGAGGATGAGTATTGGCCCATCGCAATTTAAAAACACTGGAACTTGGGAATCTTTCTTCCCTAAAAAACCAGGTGGTTAAGATAACTTTTCTTAAGGGGCATACTATGTCGATAGTTATTCCAATTGGATATTTCCGTGAATTTAAACACGGGATGGAAAATGGTCCATCTATACACGAGGCAAATCAACGAGCCAACTACGGTAGTGAAAAGAGCCTTTTGGTCTCATATCTAAAGGCGGGAACTATTTACGTAGCATCCCCGGGTGTAGGTACGGATGTGCTGGACGAGGAACCTCATGTTAGCGGACCAATTCATTCATTGACCGATGGTCGATGGATGTGGCCAGCTGATCTTTCGTACTACGTGGAAAAATATAACGTTGAATTGCCACTTGAGTTCTTAATGGATTTGCGAAAACACGCCTGGACTCATCCAAGACCGGAAGACATCGATCTGTCATCGTTGACTCCAGATATCTGAAGCGTTTATTGGGTATTTTGATAGACGCGTCTTTATCCGCGATCCGTACGTTCCTGATCCATATTCAGTAGGCGTGATGGATTTCACGAGGGCGTGGAGAATTAGTGGCCGCCAAGCTGTAACATTTGGAGGCAATTAATATGGATTACGATGTTTTTTTGAATGAGGAAGTTGATTTTAATAATGATAAGTTCAGACTGTTTGTGCGCCGAGATCCAGTAGCAAAAATATTTGACAATATTCTTGTTGGGCAACGCAAAGGATTCCTAGGACTATCTGTCGATGCCATTAAAGCAATTTGGTTGGCAAAATGTCTTAAGAAGCATGGCGTCGACGTATATGTAACTCACAGTGAATTACGTAATGAAATTGACGAAGTGCTATTGCTGAAGGTTGCCGAAGATAGTTTTCTTGAGAAGATCAAGAGCTTCCCCGGTTATGATTTCTCTGCTACTGAACGAGTGCTGCTAAACGGGGCACCATCCATAAGAACGATTGGATTTTATAAACGATCAGAAAAAATGGCAAGCGAGGGCTTTGCGCCGCCTGGGATATTCTTGTACGTTGATAAATACGATTCACATGTTTTGACTACCGATGAACTGCTAAATATGGAAGTATTAGATAATTTGATCGATTCTTGATTACGCAAGAAAAAACAAGGGCTCACATAGTTTTCCGATGTATGATTCTTGCCGTAAACAGAACCGCCTATACGGCGGTTCTGCGTTTTAAATAGGGGTTAGACAGATACCAGACATATCATCGCCCACGCTTCTACCTCCCTTTCGGAAAATATTGTTCATAAATGGTTTTAACCGTTTTTCATTGTCGAAAACGGCAACAGTCTGAATTGGCCTTCGTTCAAGAACCGAGGCACTGGACACTATTTCGCAATTAAGATCAGCGTGTGGGGTCAATGATGGCATTCATGCTATTGAGCATAGATAGAAAACCGATGCTCTTGAAAGGCGCATCGGTGCTGGCTGGTGTTGCTGTGCGCAATGCTGATGCGCCCATTGCTAAGGGGGCTTATAGGGGAGTTCGTTCTCGCGTAGTAGTTCATGTTGTAGGAGCAGGGGGAGTCGTTTTCCCGAATCACGATACAAGGATTGCATTTGAGGCTTTAAAGCCCACGCCAGTTACCTTGGATGCTTCTGCTAAAGATGTGCCGGACCTTCTGAATGAAGTATTTGTTGCGGAAGATGAGGTCTCTCAGCTCCAAGAGGGGGCAATTAGCTCATCACCTTTTTCCAACCGAGCTTGAGGAGTGTTGGGTTCCGGTTATGTTCGCAAATTATGCGGGTGAAACCATCGGAGACGGATGGGTTATGCAGAGCAAGGATGGGATAGATTTCCGCCTATTGCCTCGTTCTGTTGAAGACGGTGGTGATTTTGCATCCGTCATTCCTCTTAATATGCCTCAATTGAGATTTGAAAAGTAATAGTTGCAAACGCAGTGTGCAGAATTAAAGGCAATAAGGTGTGCAATATTTCATAGGATGCTGCCAATGGCGCACCTGCTTTTATCATCAACACAATAAATTATTGTGTTGGTCTGGCCGTTAAGAATCTCTTAAACATTCGCTTGATGTAATAGTTGTAATCGCTTCGTGCAACGCGAAGTGATTCTGCAATCAACCCCACAGGCATTTCTTGGGAGGGGCGCTCTAATGTATGTGTAGTTACATTAACCGCTGGCTCAAAAAAGGAGTGTGAAATGGCTACTCTTGTTAGAACTGACTCAAATAATTGGAAAGCTGTTATTCGTCGGAAAGGTTGGCCTACGTCTGCGAAAACTTTTAGACTAAAACGAGAAGCAGAAAGTTGGGCAAGACATATCGAAGACTCATTTATCTGTGGCACATATCTAAATATACGCGCACCTACAAAAATTCTATTTTCAGATGCGATGGAAAGGTACTTGAAAGAAGTAACAATCCTGAAAACCAAAAAAACTCAATCATCCGAAAATTATCGTTCAAAGATACTTGTAAGCTATTTTGGTCGATATTCACTGGCAGAAATCACCTCTGAGATCGTTGCTAAATTTCGTGATCACAGGCTGGCAACCCGGCGCTTACTTAATCATCGAAATCCGCCACCGCTTGCTCCTTTACTTGATCCCGCCACTGTCCGACTTGAACTTTCTTTGTTAAGTCATTTGTTTACGACAGCAATACGAGAGTGGGGAGCCGGACTGACAATGAATCCGGTTGCAAATGTAAGACTGCCTGCTCATAGCGATTGTAGGACGCGACGACTCTATCCTGATGAAGAGCGGCTCCTCCGAACAACGTTTTCGGAATACGTTAATCCGATGCTGGGATGGATTTTTGATTTGGCTCTCGAAACGGCCATGCGGGCAGGCGAAATCAGGTCATTGGAAATTTCTAACGTGAATCTGGCACGCCGAATTGCTTATCTGGCGGATACAAAAAATGGCACTGAACGTACCGTGCCATTGTCCAGACGGGCAACGGAATGTTTGCGTGAAGCGATTAATTCCGACCTGCGGCCTGATGGATGCCAGTATATTTTCTTTGGCCAGCGACGGGATGACGGATCATTCGACTGTTACCGATTTGAAAATGCATGGTGGAAATTAGTGCGCAGCAAACTTGGAATTAAGGGGCTGCGCTTTCATGATTTGCGTCATGAAGCGATTAGCAGGTTGGTGGAAGCCGGCTTGGGTGATCTTGAAGTAGCCAGTATCAGTGGCCATAAATCGATGCAAATGCTGAAGCGCTACACGCACCTGCGCGCCGAGGACCTCGTAAGAAAGTTGGATAGGTTGGTCAGGTCGGGGAATGTACCAATGAAGCGCTTATCGCGTACCGGCCACGTGACTGGCGAGTTGCAAACTCTGTTAATAGAATCAGCAAGTTAAATATGCTCTCGCCGTACCCGGTACAAACGACTGTACCGACAGTGTGTTCAAACACAGCTTTTTGGACATATTTGCCCACTGCGTTGACATTTTGGGCGCAGTGGCGGTGTGTATTTCGATTACAATAGGGCTCCTATTGTCACCGCCATCCTGGTTACCCCGATGTCTTTTGAAAAACTTGATAATGATGAGTTGCTGCGCATTGCTTTGGATGCGATTAACCAAGATAAACACGCCGATGCTGTCAGCATGCTGAAAACCTTGCTGGAGCGTGATAGCAAGCACGTTTTCGGTACCTATTTGTTGGCGGCTGAACACGCACAATTAGGCATGATGGATCGTGCCGAAGAGGGTTTTGTGAAAACTGTCGCGTTAGCTCCTGATTTTCCGATGGCACGTTTTCAATTGGGGCAGTTATATTTGGTCAAAGGCGATGCGGAATTGGCAAGAAACCTGCTCGCACCCTTGGCACAATTACCTGCTGGCCAAGCCTTGTCTTTCTATGCGAAGGGGCTTATCGCTGCTGCCAATGAAAATGTGAACGAAGCAATTGTCCAACTGCAAGCTGGCCTGGATTGTGAGCAAGACATTCCTGCCTTGGCGCAAGATATGCAGCGCGTTCTGAGCAATTTGCACGCCATGACCGGTGGTGGCGGATCTTCGCCCAGTACGCAAACAACCTCAGCATCCGTACCTTTGTTTCTATCCAATTACGGTAAAGCGGGCAATTAATTCAGAAGATGTCGATCGATAAGCTCAATTCGACAGCCAGTATTATTGCGGCCTTGCGTGGCGAATCGAGCGACCGCGGAGAAAGAACTCGCCGTAAAAGTACCGAAGCATCGGACACTCGCGATGGGACGCCATCGGCGCGTGGCGACATAAAAGTTCTGCGTCAACAACTTGCCGATTTGGTCAAGTCGGTTTCTTTGGAAGACAAGGAAGCTGTTCGGCGTATTCGCCCGCAAATGATCCGTAGCATTTTGCTTTGGGAGTTTGGAGCAGCCCTCCGGGATCACCCAGATTGGCAGCCGATGTTGGAGACTATTACCCAGTCCATCGAAAAAAGTCCGGCACATGAAGCTAATTTCTTAAAGTTACTGTCTGATCTAAAACGTTGATTTAAAAGTGGTTGTGGCGCTTTTTCGCCATTTTTCTGCTGGTGAAAATTAGTTTGACGCTTCTACGGGCTGAGCTGTAGACTCGCGGCTCTTTGATGGGGATTTTGCACAGTGTGACGGAAGTCAAGCAATGCTGGTATAGGCTTTTTTGTTGCTTTTCAGACAAATTATGGCGTCACGATTTAAATTCTATCGAATCTTTTAATTAACTATCCCGGGTGCAGGCAGAAAGTTTAGCTCTGTCTGCTGACGGGCTTACTGCGTTTTGGGGAATGGAGTGAGCGATTTATCACAACGTATTGACCGCCTGAAATCTTATCTGGCGGCGGACCCGGCGAATGCGCTATTGGTCTGTGATTTGGTGGACGCCCATTTTTCGGCAGCGCAATACCATGAGGCCGATCAATTATTAAAGTCCCTTGATCCGGAAGTATTGAATGCGCCGGGAGTGGCTTTTCGGCACGCACGTATCAGCCTTATTCTCGGTCGTTATGAAGATTCTATCGAAGCCCTGCAATCGCTTATTGCCCAGGGACATGACAATGTCGCCTTGTGGCACGATTTGGCATTCAGCTCGCTTTGTCTAAGAAACACTACGGAAGCCGCACGTGCCATCGCCGAAGCGGTGAAACGTTTTGGTGACAATGCAGAGTTGAGCATTGTGGCCGGTCGCGTTGCGTTGATGGACGGCAATTTCGAACTTGCTCATGCTGAACTGGCAAAAGCACTCGATCTCGCGCCCGAGCATTCCACTGCCATGGGTTTGCAGGCATTGACATATCTGGATTCCGATAAGAACGACATTGCTTTTGAAACCGCTCAAAATTGCCTCGCGTTATATCCCGAACAACACGAAGCTTTATTGGTCGCAGGAACGGTAAGTCTGTGGCGTCAGAAAGTATCAAATGCCAGCGACTTTTTTACCCAGGTTCTGGATCGTCATCCCAATTCGGGTCGTGCTCGTGCCGGTTATGGCCAGGCAATGATGATGCAGAACAGGTTGCCGGAGGCTCGCGAACAATTACAGATGGCAGTTATCGCGATGCCGGAGCATATCGGTACCTGGCATGCGCTTGCATGGACGGAATTATTGCTGGGCGATATCGAGTCTGCCGAGAAGAATTACCAGCATGCTTATGATCTCGACCGTAACTTTGCCGATTCGCATGGTGGTCTTGCGCTCATTCATGCGCTCAAAGGTAATGCCGAGGAAGCGGACCAAGCAATCAAGCGTGCATTGCGCTTGAACCCCCAATGCATATCGGCCCATTACGCCAAAACCTTGTTGCTCGCAGATGCTGGTCAGCAAAATGAAGCAGATTCGCAGTTGGCGGATTTATTGCAACAGACGAAACTGCCAATGAATGTTGACGTTCGCGAATTTGCAAAAAATCTGCGCTCTCGTTTCACCACTAAAGCGGGCTAGCGTGGACGCTGATACCGCCATGCGATTCCTGACCGAGGCTTTGATGGCTGCCATCAAAATCTCGGCACCGTTTCTGATCATTACACTGGTCGTGGGCCTGCTGATCTCCATTTTGCAGGTTGTCACGCAAATTCAGGAAATGACACTGACCTTCGTGCCCAAACTCATTGCGGTCGCATTGATCTGCATGATGCTGGGTGGCTGGATGATGGCGGTGCTGGTCGAATTGGCAAAGCACATGTTCGAAGCGGCAGCGGCCTTATGAATGCAATGAACGAATTGCAGGCATTGGCTGCCATGGGCATGTTCGCATCATTGCGTTACTTGCCGGTGATGGTCATTCCTTCGCTTTCGCCGTTCAGCTGGGCACCAGGCATGGTACGCATTGCGCTTCTTTTCGCATTGTCCTGGCTGACATTATTGTCATCACCTTTGATTCCGTTTCGCGATGCGTGGCATCAACCCATGGGCCTTGTGCTGGCATGTGCCGGCGAGTTGTTGCTCGGACTGACTTTCGCGCTTGCCGTCATGCTGCCGAACGCAGCGATGGGGTTATCGGCGCGTTTGGCCGACATGCAGGCCGGCTTGAGTGCCGCTGCATTATTTAATCCAGCCGGGCAACATGAACCCGAATCGATGCTGGGCACGATTGTCATGCTGGCTGCGGTCGTTCTGTTTTTTACACTCGACCTGCATCTGCAGTTGTTTCAAATGCTCACGGTCAGCGTGCAGATCATGCCGCTGGGGGCCATGAGCATGCATCTGGACTTTGATGCTTTTTTATTGATGGTCAGCAGTAGTTTTCTACTGGGTCTCAGCATCATGGCACCGGTCATTCTCGGCCTGTTCGCGGTGGATATGGGTGTTGCCTATGCCACGCGTTCTATGCCGCAGGCAAACGTGTACTTCCTCGCCTTGCCATTGAAAGTGGCGATTGCCTTTTTGTTGCTGGCGATGACGTTACCTTTTTTCCCGACCTTGATTAGTCAGCTTTACCAGGATGCGTTTGCACGCGTTCCTGCAGTCTTCGGAAGTTGAGCCATGGCAACTGAAGACCAGGATAAAACCGAAGAGCCAACCTCCTACAAGCTTGAAGAAGCTCGCAAGCGTGGTGAAGTCGCGAAAAGTTCGGATGCAACGGGCACTGCGGTGATGATGGCGTTTGCCGTGACCTTCGCCATGACCGCTGCGTGGGTCATGCGCTCACTGGCCCACGCAACGCAGCAGACCCTTTCGCTTGCCGGCGCAAAGCCAATGATAGGCAAAGGTCTGATGGCCTGGTTGCAGGAAACCTATTTCCCGGTGCTTCAATCACTGACGCCTTTGGCACTCGCGTTGATCGTGGTTGCGATTGTCATCAACGTGATGCAAACCGGCCCGATTTTTTCTACCCATCCGATCACTCCCGACTTTAAGCGTCTTAATCCGATGCAAGTGGTAAAGAGACTGTTTTCAATGAAAACGCTCTGGGAACTTGGCAAGATGTTTTTGAAAATGATCATGCTGGGGATTCTTTGCTACGCCATGTATGGCCAGATGCACGAGTTGGTGGAAAGTGTCGCCGCCACGTCACCGCAATACATTCCGATGCTGGCCCTGAAAGCATTTATCAAGGTGTCGATTTATGTCTTGATGATCATTGCCTTGACTGCAATTCTCGATTTAATCATGACGCGCCGTGATTACATGAAGAAAATGCGGATGAGTCGCCGCGACCTGCGCGACGAATACAAACGGCGCGATGGCGACCCGGAAGTCAAATCCAAGCAAAAGCGCCTTATCCGTGATTTGCTCAAAAAAGCACGCGCTGTCAACAAGGCGGCAGAAGCGGATGTCATCATCACCAACCCCACGCATTTTGCCGTTGCCATCCAATATCGTCCTGCCACCATGCGTGCCCCGATCGTGCTGGCAAAAGGCGCCGGATTCCTGAGCGCGCGCATTCGTGAAGTGGCAACCCGAAAAGGCGTGCCGATCATGCGTTCGCCGTTGTTGGCAAGAGCGCTTTATCGCGAATGCGACATTGACTCGCCCGTGCCTGAAAAACTCTACGCCAAATTGGCACCGATCTACCGATGGCTATTCAGCCAGAAGAAAACGGCGGCGGTTCTATGAAAGAACTGATGACACAATTATGGTCGGGTAAACGCGACCTGGCGCTGGTCGGTTTGATGATTGGCATCCTGATGGTGTTGTTCACGCCGATACCATCGCCGTTCCTGGATTTTCTGCTGGTGATCAACATCACCCTCGCGTTGTTGATTTTACTGGCGACATTTTTCACTGAAACACCGCTGCAATTTTCCACGTTCCCCACCATCCTGTTACTGGCGACTTTATTCCGTCTGGCATTGAATGTTTCCGCCACGCGTTTAATTCTTGAAGGTGCCGATGCAGGCCGTGTGATCAACGCGATTGGTTCGTTCATGGTGGGCGGCAACTATGTCGTTGGTCTCGTGGTGTTCCTGATCCTGGTGGTCGTGCAATACGTGGTGGTCACCAACGGTGCGCAGCGCGTTGCCGAAGTGGCGGCACGCTTTACGCTTGACAGCATGCCCGGCAAGCAGATGAGCATCGATGCCGACATGAATATGGGCCTGATTGATGAG
>CAZPCE010000007.1:0-5128 GCA_964584915.1 uncultured Arenimonas sp.
TTGCCCGAGATCACCATGCTGGCTTTCAGGATGGTGCCTTCCAGCATCACGTTTTGGTCGTACAGGGCGCCGAACAGGGAACGCAACACGACTTCGGTCACTTCCATGCAGGTATCGATGTCGTGATCGCCGTCCATGATGATTTCAGGTTCGACCATCGGCACGATGCCAGCTTCCTGGCAAAGCGCAGCATAACGGGCTAGCGCATGGCTGTTGGCTTCAATGCAGGTGCCCGACGGGCTGTCTTCGCCGATGTTGATCACTGCACGCCATTTGGCGAAACGGGCGCCGAGGCTGGCGTATTCCTTCAGGCGGTCGCGCAAGCCGTCCAAGCCTTCGGTGCAGACTTCACCGGGAAAACCGGCCAATGGCTGCGGGCCCTTGTCGACCTTGATGCCCGGGATAATGCCGTTTTTGCGCATCACTTCCGCGAACGGCACGCCGTCCTTGGTTTTTTGGCGCAGGGTTTCATCGAACAAAATCGCGCCGGAAATGTACTCGTTCAGATTCGGCGTGGTCAGCAACATCTCGCGGTAGGCGCGACGGTTTTCTTCGGTATTGGGAATGCCGACGCTTTCGAAGCGCTTGGCGCAGGTTGCGTTGGATTCATCAATGGCAATGATGCCTTTGCCAGGGGCCACCATGGCCAGGGCGGTTTCTGCGAGTTGGTCGATGCTCATGGGGCTTACCGATGTTGGGACTGAGGGCGTAATTATAGCGTAGGAGGCCGCTTGCGGGCGACTTCGGGCCCAGGAGCCCTGCTGCAAAACACGAGCTATCGCAGTTCTTCTGCTTCGGCAGACTTAAGAAAAACGCCCAAATCCGGAATTGTGCATTTGTCGTGTATTTTATTTTTATGGGCCGAAGTGGAAAAATTGTAAGGTATCTGTGAAAAACCGCGCTGTTTTGAGGGATTACCTGGCCCGGCTAGGAACCGTGCCGTAACGAGACTTCCCAATGCCGATTTTGAAAACATGGCCAGTGCAATTTTTTTTTGCTTCGTACTGAGCTTCCTGCCGATCAAACCTGATTTCAAGATTCGGTAGCCGGATGTCGTGCCATCTGGCTCGACGAAGAAACCTATCGAAACACATCCGGAGATACCCTCTCTGAGCAAATCCACTGGATAAAGCGGCAGCTTCAAGGGTGAATTGACTGTATCCATTTGCCAATAGCGCTTATCGTCCGTGTTCAAGACAATAAGCGCATCCCCCAGGTCCAGTCGGGTTTGTGCGCGGACTGAAGTCGAAACGGTAAACGAGCTTAAAGCCAGAGCCGCGATACAAAGGTATTTCAGGATTCTCACAAATCTCCCAAGCCTTCCGCCTTGCCATCCGCGCCGACCACCAGCAATCGCAGCGTGTTGGTCGCGCCGCGTTGTTCCATGCTGTCGCCACAGGTCAGGATTACGCGATCTTCGATAGTCAGCGCGCCCATGTCGAACAGGATCTTCACGCCATTGCGTGCCGCTTCGCGAGTCGGCAAGCCGGTCGAATCGAAATGAATCGGAAATACATCGCGCACCATCGTCATTTTCCGGCGTGCGGAATCGTGTTTCGACAATGCAAATATCGGTGCAGTGGAACGGAAACGCGACAGATAGCGCGCGGTACCGCCCGATTCGGTCAACGCAATAATCGCGCGGACTTGTATATGCTCGGCAAGGAACATGGTCGCCATCGCAATCGCCTGATCGGCCCGCTCCAGATTCCGTGGCGCCGCTTCGAAATCGGTGTCGTGATGGAATTGCCGCTCGGCACCAAGACAAATACGCACCATCGCTTCTACGGCTTTGACCGGGTAATTTCCGGAAGCGGTCTCGGCAGACAACATGACCGCATCGGTACCGTCGATCACCGAATTGGCGACATCAAGCACTTCGGCGCGGGTCGGAATCGGATTGTCGACCATCGACTGCAGCATCTGCGTCGCGGTAATCACGACGCGACCGTGTTCAAGCGCAGTACGAATGATTTTTTTCTGCAGACCCGGCAATTCCGCATCGCCGATTTCGACCCCCAGATCGCCGCGCGCGACCATCACCACATCGGACGCAATCGTGATTTCATCCAGATTGACAATGGCTTCGGCACGTTCAATCTTCGCCACCATGTTGGCGCTGCTGCCGGCGGCCTTGGCCAGCTCTCTGGCTTCATTCATATCCGCCGCGGAACGGCAAAAAGAGACCGCGATGAAATCGACGTTCAATTTCGCTGCAACGATAATGTGTTCCTTGTCCTGGTCGGTCAGCGCGCCCAGCGACAAGCCTCCGCCCAAACGATTCAGGCCTTTGCGATTGGACAAGGCGCCATCGGTCAACACGACGGTATGGATAGTGTCGCCTTCCACCGACGACACGGCCAACGCCATCAAGCCATCGTCAAGCAACAAGGTGTCTCCCGCATTGACATCGTTGACCAAACCCAGGTAACTGCAGGCGACCTGCATGTTATCGCCAAGCGGCGCATTGGCACGGCAGACCAGGGCGAATTTGTCGCCTACCTTGAGTTGTATCTTGTCATTCGCAAATTTCTCGATGCGAATTTTCGGGCCCTGCAAATCGGCCAGAATGCCGACCTCTCGCCCCTGCTTGGCAGCTGATTCACGCACTGCATGAACACGTGCCGCATGATCTTCGGGAGTACCATGCGAAAAATTCATTCTTACGACGTTCACGCCGGCGCGGATCAATTCATCGAGTACGCCCGGTGCATCGGTCGCCGGGCCGAGCGTGGCCAATATTTTGGTGCGTCGTAGTGGAGCCTGCATTCTTGATTCCCGCTTTTTCGTTTTTTATTCAGGCGTTCATCTTAATGCAGAAAATCGCATTATTGGAATAAAGTCAGCAATTGCTCCGGCTTTTCGATGATGTGATCCGCATTGACCCGGGACAATTCTTCCCTGCCGCCAAAACCCCACAACACGCCGACGCTGCTTATCCCGTGATGCTTGGCGCCTTCGATATCCATGTGCCGATCACCGATCATCACGCAATCCTTCGTTGCGACCTGCATGCTCTCCATCGCGATTTCAATCAACTGCGATTTGTAGCTGATGCGTCCGTCCAGACTGGCGCCGGAAATCATTTCGAAATGATGGCCGAAAGGCAGGTGATCGATAATCTTGCGGGCATGACCGTCATTCTTCGCGGTCACGACGGCAAGCCGGTGGCCACGCTGCGCCAGCGTTTCTATCACCGTTTGGATGCCATCATAAACGGCGTGCTCGGCCCAGCCATCGGTTTCGAAACGTTCGCGATAAAAAGCGACCGCGGCTTCGGTTTTTTCCTCGTCGTTGAGCAAGGGTCCGAAGCTGTCCCGCAATGGCGGTCCTATCCAGCGCCGCAACTCCTGTTCGGGCGGCACCGGCTCGCCGGATTTTTCCAGCGCGTACGCCACGCACCGAGTAATGCCGATCGCGGAATCAATCAGGGTTCCGTCAAGATCGAAAAAAAGTGTGTTCATGGCTTTACGGTTTCCGGCAGCTCTATGTAGACCTGGTTTTTGCTGTACAGGGCGAGGCGATCGCGCATCTCCGGCACCGCGGCATTTTCTTCGAGGCCCCGCTTTTTGATGTCGTCGATCACGCGTTGCTGGTTGACGATGGCGGCTTTGAAATCACCGGTCGCCGCAAGACACGCGGCATAACTATCGCGATACGACGGTGGCAGGTTTTCGGTATCGACAAGCTTGAACAGGGCCATGCCGCCTTTCGGATCCTGATAACCGGGATAACTGCTCGTGCATAGAGTCCAGGCGAAATTATTGATCGCCGGCAGGTATTTCTTAAGCGAAGCGCGCAGCCAGAGCGATTTGGCCTTCTTCAAACTGGCCTCGTCGCTTTTCCTGAAATACAAATACGCGGCGAGCGTATTGGCGGCATCGACATTGCCGGCGGACTCGGCTTTTTCCAGCCATGACATCCCGTTTTTTTCATCAACGGCACCCAGATTCCCGTACAACAAAAGGCTGCCGAGAAGGCTCATCGAGTCGGAATCGTTCTTGTCGACATCCTGCTGGATGAGTTGGCGCGCCTTGACCGGATCGTGCTTCAGCGTCGTGCCGAAAACCAGCAGCTTTGCCCATTCACGGCGCGCTTTTGCGGAATCGCCGTTTTCCGAAAGGGATTGGTAGATCGCTACCGCATCCGTCTCGGTATAACTCGTACCCTTCGGCGCATTGGCATACAACTCGGCCAAATCGAACGATGCGTCGATATCGCCCTCATCGCTGGCACTTTCATACCAGGCCGCCGCTTCTTCCCAGCGTTGGCGATCGTAATATTCATCGGCAACCCAGTTGATGGCTTTCAGGTTTCCGTTCCTGGCCGACTCGAGCATCCAGTCGAATGCCTGCGACTGCTTTGCCGCATCCTTGCTGTCTTGCAAAGCGCTCGCGTAATAGTATTGCGAGAAAGCGTGTCCGGCCCTTGCCGCCGCTTCTATCCAGCGATCGTATTTCGCCTGGTTTTCCTTGGCGCCTTCGTAGATGGCGTACAACTCGTAACTGTCTTCCACTCCGGCCAGTGCAGAGGCCTCGAGCCTGGCACCGTATTTTTGCAGCGCCGCTTCATTGCCCATTTTCCGCATTTGCATGTACACGAACGAGGACGCGGCCTTGCCCTTGCCGGGCAAAAACGATTCCGCTTCAAGATAATCCATCAGCTTCGCCGGCATCGCGGCGACCTGGCCCTTGTCGAATTGCAGGAACATGAAATCGTACAAGGCGTTGCCTTTATCGCCCGTGCGTTTTTCGGCCGCTTTCAGCAGCTTGATGCTCGCCTCGGCATCCTGGCTTACGCCGAGTCCCGCGCTGTAGAGCGCCGCCATTCGCACCATCGCGGAAGCCTGTTTTGCCTCGAGTGCATCCAGCATTCCGTCGATCAGCGTTTGTCCGCAGGTCTGGCTCTTCGCTTCAACGCAATAAACGAACATTCGCGTGGACGATGCTCTTGCACTCCGCAAAACCCAGGGCTTGAGCTTGTCCATTCTTGCCTGGCTGTTTTCAAGCGACAAGGATTCCATCGAGGAGAGCGCGTCCTGCGCCGGCTCCCATTCCGCCTTGGCATAGCTGCGGATCAAACTGCGCGCAGTGCCCAGGCGATACGCACGCGTGGTTCCGAGTTTCTT
>CAZPCE010000007.1:5138-11897 GCA_964584915.1 uncultured Arenimonas sp.
CGGAACCGCTCGAAACGAATTCGAGGATGTCGAAGGTGTAGCTGCGTTCGCGCTGGTCTTTCTCGTCCCACAACACGATGACCCAAGGCAGGTAACGGCCCAAGTCCATGGTGTCGATGTATTGCTCGACGATTGTCATGCCGCTGGCATCGACCAACGCGAACATGTCGGTCTGGTTGATCACGCGAATGGGCTTGGCGACCGATTGATCGGATGCCTGTGCGAATGCGTGCTTGGCGATTTGCGAAAAATGCTGCAGATACCGGTCCGCTTCCAGTTCGGTACCTACCGCCTCGGCGCAGCGGTAAGACCAATAGCTGAGCGCCGCACTCACCGGCAATTTGGCAAGCCCGGATTTCAATGCCGGAAATTGCTTCCGGCATTTTTCCTTGTCGACCGCCGCCTTTGCTTCCTGTTCGACTTCGAAAACCGGGGCGTAGATTTCCATCGCCTCGTCGAAGCTTCGTTCGGCGAGCAAACGTTTCCATTCGGCATCCAGGTCAAGCGAGGCAACCGGCGTTTCCTGCGCCTGCAGCGAAAAGGTCGTCAGCAGCAAGAGGCCGAACACGCAAAGTTTTATTTTTTTCATATAAGCCAATATTAATTCTTGATCACGTCACGCATGATGTTTTTCAGGCGTGCGTCGCGTTCTTTGTCCTGCACGGCGGCGGGCATGGAAAGCATGAAGCGTCGATTCATGCCGTCGCGCACTTCGCGCATCTTGGAAAGATAGTCGGGCAAATCCTGCGTGGACACATGGTCCTGCTTGAACTCGATGCTCTGCCTGATCGCGACCTGTTTGCCGGTCTGCGCGATGTTTCGCTGGTAATCGAATCCCGATGCCTTGATGTTTTCCGCCTGCGTGCTGCCCAGCCATGTCCAGCCATCGGGCAATTCCATGATCTGCTCGTGCCGGTATTGCATCGGCGCATTGAGGAACAACGGCGATTTCCGGTCGATGGTGTCCGGCAGCTTGGTATCGGTATCCATCGAGTCGGCATACACCGTCAGATTTTTCGTGCTGCCGGTTTTTTCGTCCCAGGCCTGTTTCAGCCGGTAACTTTCCACGATCGTGACCTTGTTGACCGCCTGGTCGTCGCTGGCGCTGAAGGGCTTGAGCACATCCAGATCGCCAAAACGTTTCCGGTAATATTCGGTGTAGTTTTTGCCGACTTCCTCATTGCCGCGCGATACCAGTTCGCGACGCATGCCGTCGGCGGAACCGCCGAGATATTCGGTCGTGATGGTCAGGTCGATGGTTTTTCCGTCGACGCTTGGCTGGTATTTTTCCTGCACGCTCATTTGTTTGCGCGAGGCCGGCGTGCGGAGTACCTGGCGTAAATCGGCGATGCCGTCCGCGATCGGCAGCACATAACCGTAATCCATGATGTCGATATCGAGCGCGCTGCCGCGTTGTTGCGTCAATGTCGGATCCAGCCACAGCGTCTGTTTGCCAAGCTGCGCCTGCACGATCACATGATTGAAAGCGGTGGCGGCAGGCACGAAATCGCGCACGCCCTTGCCCATTTTCGTGGTCGCCAATGCGGGCACGGCGGGAATGCCCAGTCGCGTCAACACGACCGACATCAAGTAAGCCTTGTCCTTGCAGTCGCCGAAGCGTCTAGTCCAAGTGTCGGCGGGTGCCGCCGGACGATGCGAACTCTCGCCCATTTCGATGCCGAAATAACGGATGTCTTCCTGCATGGTTCTCAAGACCGCCATCACCCGTTGTTGCGGATCGGCAATCGCTTTCCATTCGAGCATTTTTGTTTCAAGTTCTTTCGGCAGCGCACCGGGATCCGGATACAGGGGCTTGGCCCAACGCACGACATCGGCCCAACTGCGCTGTGGTGCAAACATGATCGATGGATAAGGCCGATACCAGCGCGGATAATCGCCTTCCTGGCGCAATGCCGCCACCTGCTTGGCATCAGCGCTGACAACCACGGCATCGGCTTGTTTTACGACACTGACCGCGGGAGCACCGTTGAAGCTGCGATGGCTGATAACGGTACCGGGGTCATACAAAACGCGGACATGCCGATACAGAATCGGATCGACCCAGGCGAAATACACTTCATCGTGATCCATGCCCTGCAACACCGGATTGATTCCCTTGATGGTGTAGGCCAAGCGGACCACGTCGCCGACACGCACGTCGTCAAGCACGATCAGCGCCGACACCATACCGTTCGACATGTCGGATTCGAATTCCGACTCGCGTCTTGCCAGCGTTATTTTTTCGGGGTTGAGCCGGCTGCTCCATACGCCGTTTCGGCGCAGTTCAACCTTGTGTATCGAGAGCGTCTGGTATTCGGGATTGAAATATAGCTGCTGCTTCGCCGCATTGGTCACCAGTTCGGGCGATAGCGCTTCATAAGCTTCGTCGACAAACATCAACGCCGTGCCCTTGCGGTAATCGGATTGCGCATCGAGCAACCAGTTCCGCCAGCGGACATCTTTCACGCCAGGCGCGGCTGCCGGCCATTGCTCCGCAATCGGCTGCGGCACGACAAAATCAGGCACGGGCGCGATCGAAAAGCGATACTCGCCACGCTGGATAATTTTTTCTTCCGCCGCCGACGAAATACCGCTCAGCAGCAGCAACGAAAAAAACCAAAAACCTCTTGACATCGAATACTCCGGGTAATTACTGCGCGCGCTTTATCAGCGCGGTGACTGCGGGCAATTCCTTGCCTTCGCAAAATTCGAGAAAGGCACCGCCGCCGGTCGAGATATAACTGATCCCGGATTCGACGCCGTATTTATCGACGGCCGCCAGCGTGTCGCCACCGCCCGCGATCGAGAAGGCATTCGATGCCGCGATCGCTTTCGCCAATACTTCGGTGCCTTTGCCGAACGCGTCGAATTCGAATACGCCCACCGGTCCGTTCCAGATCACGCTGCCGGCGTTTTTTATCATGTCGGCATAACGCGCGGCGGTCTCCGGCCCGATATCCAGGATCATGTCGTCGCTGCCGACTTGATCGACTCGCTTGATGGTTGCGGGCGCATCGGCGGCAAAGGCCGGCGCCACGACCACGTCGCTCGGAATCGGAATGTCGGCACCGCGCGCTTTCGCATCGGCCATGATTTTTTTCGCGGTGTCGATGAAGGTATTGGCGATGCCGCCACCAACGATCAGCTGGTCGACCTTGTCGACCAGGCTCGAAAGCAATTCAAGCTTTGTCGACACTTTCGAACCGGCGACAATCGCAATCAGCGGGCGGGCCGGATTCAGCAAGGCCTTCGCCAACGCATCCAGTTCAGCCATCAGCAGGGGGCCGCCGCAGGCAATTTTTGCCTGCGCAATCACGCCATGCGTGGACGCCTGTGCGCGATGGGCGGTGCCGAAAGCGTCCATCACGAAAATATCGCAGAGCGCGGCGTATTTCTTCGACAAGGCTTCATCGTCTTTTGCTTCGCCGACATTCATGCGGCAGTTTTCCAGCAGCACGACTTTGCCCGCCTGCACTTCAACGCCATCGAGCCAGTCTTTTACCAGCGGCACTTCAAAACCCAGCAGTTCGCCGAGGCGTTTTGCGACCTGGGCAAGCGAATCCTCTTCTGACCAGACGCCTTCCTTCGGACGCCCCAGATGCGACATCAGCATCAAGGCGGCGCCTTTTTCCAGCGCCAATCTGATCGTCGGCAAAGCGGCCGTAATGCGCTGGTCGGAAGTGACGTGGCCGTCCTTGACCGGCACATTCAAGTCTTCCCGAATCAGAACCCGCTTGCCCGCCAAATCCAGGTCCGCCATCCGTAATACGTGCATGCCGCTTTCTCCAAATTTCGAATGCGCTATTTTCGCCTGTGCACCCATATCCATCAAATCCGGCGCAGCTCGTGCGAAAATAAGCCCATGAATGCTCAAGCCACCCCGCCACTGCCGACCCTCGAAGCTGCCCGACTGCGCTTGCGTCCCTACCTGGACTCCGACACCACGGCCCTGTTTGCCTTGTACGGCGACCCGCAAGTGACCCGCTTTTGGTCGCATCCGGCCTGGACCGATCCGGCCCAGGCGCAGCTCTATCTGAGCTTGCGAAAAGACGAACCGACCACCGCCGTGCATGCCTGGGCGATTGCCGACAAGGCGTCCAACGAGTTGATCGGCGCGTTGACGTTTTTCTCGATCAGCGGCACCCATGCGCGTGCGGAAGTCGGGTATTCGCTGATGTCCAAATACCAGGGCAAAGGTCTCGGCACCGAAGCCTTGAGCACGGCGCTGAAATACGGTTTCGACACGCTGAATCTTTATCGCATCGAAGCCGATGTCGATCCGCGCAATACCGGCTCGATTAAATTACTGGAAAAACTGAATTTCAAACGCGAAGGTTTTCTGCGCCAACGCTGGCGCGTGAACGGCGAAGTCTGCGACAGCGTTTTGCTCGGCTTGCTGAAAGAAGATTACCGACCGGCATGAAACTCAATCCCGCCGACGCCGAATTTTTGTCGCAAGCCGTGCAAGCGCTGAAACACGGCGATGTGATCGGCATGCCGACCGAAACCGTTTATGGTCTGGCGGCCGATGCGATGAATGTTTCCGCGGTGAGGAAAATATTCGCTTTGAAAGGCCGTCCAGCGGATCATCCGCTGATCGTGCATATCGTCGATAGCGCGCAATTGCGCAAATGGGCGGTGGATATTCCGGAAGAAGCCTACGTGCTCGCACAGCATTTCTGGCCCGGCCCGCTGACGATGATTCTCCGCAAACAAGCCGGCGTGCCCGACGAAGTCACCGGCGGCCAGGACACCGTTGGCCTGCGCTGCCCCGCCCACCCGCTGGCGCTGGTGTTATTGCAGCAATTCAACGGCGGCGTGGCCGCTCCTTCGGCGAATCGTTTTGGCCGCATTTCCCCGACTACCGCACAACATGTGCGCGATGAATTCGGCGATGCCGTGCCCGTGGTGCTCGATGGCGGCGAATGCGAAGTCGGCATCGAAAGCACGATCGTCGACCTGAGTACGAAACAACCGCGACTGCTTCGACCCGGCATGATTTCGCAGGATGAAATCGAAGCCGTGATCGGACCGATCGGTTCGAATGCGGATATCGAAAGCCCCCGCGTTTCGGGCAGCCTCGCCGCGCACTACGCGCCGCGCACGCCGATGCAAATGTTGTCGCGTAATTCATTGTTGGCGGAATACTCGCGCATCGCCGAGCAAGGCTTGCGTTGCGAGGCACTCTGCCTTGACGAATTGCCCGATGGCATCAAGGGCTTGAGCCTCGACAATGAGTATCACGCCTACGCGCACGGCTTGTACGCCGCGATGCGTGAACTGGACAGTCGCAACGCGGATATGTTGTTGATCGAACAAATTCCTCAATCAAGCGAATGGCTGGCAGTGAATGACAGGCTCAATCGCGCATTGGTTGGCGCCGGCGTCGAAGACATCGAATCAACCTGATGCGCAGGAGGGCCCTTGGGCCCGACCGTCGCCTGAATAGCCCGCAGTCGCCCGCAAGCGGCCTCCTACGTCAAACCAGGCCGGTCGCGTAATACATTCCGATAACAACGAAGACCGCGAGGGTCTTGATGATCGTGATCGCGAAAATATCCTTGTAGCTTTGGCGATGCGTCAAACCCGTGACGGCAAGCAGGGTAATCACCGCGCCGTTATGCGGCAAGGTATCCATGCCGCCGGAAGCCATCGCGGCGACGCGGTGCAGCACGTCCATCGGGATGCCGGCGGCATTGGCATTGGCGATGAAGGTGTCGGCCATCGCGGCAAGCGCGATGCTCATACCGCCCGATGCCGAACCGGTAATGCCGGCAAGTGCGGTGACCGTCACCGCCTCGTTGACGAGCGGATTGGGAATCGATTTCAACGCATTGGCCACCACTAGGAATCCCGGCAACGCGGCAATCACCGCGCCAAAACCATATTCCGATGCCGTATTCATCGATGCCAGCAGAGCACCGCCAATCGCGGGCTTGGTGCTTTCGGCGAACTGGCTGGCGATATTTTTCCAGGCGAACGCCAGCACGCAAACAATGCCGATCAACAACGCGCCTTCGACGGCCCAGATCGCGGCCACTTTCGAAATTTCCTGCACGACAGCAGGCGCATTGCCGATCACCGCGGGAATGAATTCGTGCTGGCTTCCGTAATAGTGTGGAATCAGGACTCCCAGCAACTTGTTCGCAACGCCCACGAGTACCAGCGGCAACAGCGCAATCAACGGATGCGCAAGCCGCTCGCCGATAAATGTCGCCGGCTCGTTGAGCAATTTGTCGCCGTATCCCTCACCCGCTTTCAACGCGGCGCGACGACGCCATTCCAGGTAACTCATGCCGAGCGCGAGAATGAAAACGCCGCCGATCACACCCAACCAGGGCGCAGCCCAGGCATCGGTGCCGAAAAACGAGGCGGGAATAATATTCTGGATTTGCGGCGTGCCCGGCAACGAATCCATCGTGAAAGTAAAAGCGCCAAGAGCGATGGTGCCGGGGATAAGGCGTTTGGGAATATCACTCTGGCGAAACAGTTCGGCGGCAAACGGATATACCGCAAATACGACAACAAACAAGGACACGCCGCCATAAGTCAGCAATGCGCAAACGGTGACGATCGACAACATCGCGCGTTGCGCACCGAACAGGCGAATGGTCGCGATCACGATCGATTTGGAGAATCCGGAAATTTCTATCAACTTGCCGAAGATCGCGCCGAGCAGGAAAACCGGAAAATAGAGTTTCAGGAATCCGACCATCTTCTCCATGAACAAGCCGGTGAACATCGGCGCCGGCGAGCAGT
>CAZPCE010000007.1:11907-29478 GCA_964584915.1 uncultured Arenimonas sp.
GGCAAGTACCTCATTCAAACGGACCAGGTGGACATGACGCCCCAGGACGCCGTGCAATACTACAAAGAACTGAATGAGGTGGAACGCGGCTTCCACAGTCTGAAGGATCCCATCGGCATGCGGCCGATTCATCACCGCAGCGAGCGCCGCAATCGGCGCAAAAATAATCACGCTGTAGCCACGGTAGGCGACCAGCATCAAAAAGCACAATGCCGCAAGCACGATCAGAAATGCCATAAATCAAACCCGTTGATGTCAGGCGGGCAGTCTAGGCACTGCGCAGGCTTGCAGCCCACTGTACTAAGGTACAAGTGTTGATCACTCGCATCGCGCCTAGTCTGCACCACATTCGGCATTCCGCCGTGTTTCGCATACGCTTTGCAGAAAGGGGAGATAAATGAATCGCAATCGACTTAGCCTGGCCATCGGCCTGACCTTGTTCGTCGGTGCCGCACAGGTGCAGGCACAGAACGCCGACGATGCCGCACAAGCGGCATCGAAAAAATCCGAGACCACGCTCGATGCCGTGGTGGTGACCGCACGTCGCCGCGATGAAACCATCCAGGACGTACCGGTTGCCGTGACTGCCTTTACGCCGGAAGCGATCGACAAACTGAACGTGCGCGACATCGGCGACCTGGACGCACTCGTGCCCAACCTGACGATTTACGCGGCGCGCGGCTCCAACAGCACGATCACTGCCTACATTCGCGGCGTTGGCCAATCCGATCCGCTCTGGGGCGTTGATCCTGGCGTGGGTTTGTATCTCGACGACGTCTATATCGCGCGTCCACAAGGCGGCTTGCTCGATGTATTCGATGTCGGCCGCATTGAAGTATTGCGCGGCCCGCAAGGAACGCTGTATGGCAAAAACACGATTGGCGGCGCGATCAAATATATCTCGCGCGATTTGCCGAAAGAGACCGAAGGTTTTGGTTCGTTGACGGTCGGCAGCTACAACCAGCTCGATTTCAAGGGCGCCCTCGGTGGACCGGTCGGCGACAATGTACGCATGCGTCTGGCCGTCGCCAGTTTGAATCGTGACGGCTTCGGCAAGAATATCGTTACCGGCGAAGACGTCAGCGACAAGGACATCCAGGCCGTGCGCTATACCGCCGGCTATTTCGGCGACGACGACGTCTTCAATTTGCGCTTCACCTACGATTACACGCAAGACAATTCCGGCGTTCGCGGTGCACAGATGCTGACCACGAATTTCCGGGATCCATCGAGTCCCGATACCTTGCCGCTGACCGATCGCTACGATGTTCGCAACGGCATGCCGAACGTCAACGAAACCACGCTGAGCGGAACTTCGTTGACGGCCACCTGGAAACCCAACGACACCTGGACATTCAAATCGACGACCGCGTATCGCGAATCCGACACCACCACCTACATCGATTTCGACACGCTGCAAGCGCAACTCACCGACGTAAAAGCCTTCTACAACGACGAGCAATTGAGCCAGGAATTCCAGGCTGCCTACGATGCCGGCGGCAAGAGCCGCGGCGTGTTCGGCCTGTATTGGTTCAAGGGCAGGGCCGGCGGTTTGGTGCAGAATATTTTCCTGAGAGGCGCCGATATTCCGCCCTTCTTCCCCAACCCTCCGGGTCCCGGTTTTCCGGGCCAGTTCGGCGATACCCGCGGTGACGTCGATACCAAAAGCATCGCGTTCTACGGCGACTGGATTTACGACTTCACCGACAAGCTGAGCATGAGCGCCGGCCTGCGCTGGACCAAGGAAGAAAAACACGCGAACGTGCTCAATCGCAGTTACGCGAACGACACCTTCAGCGTGCCGACCGGCACCGTGGCCTTCGACAAATCCAAAACCTTCATCAATGCATCGCCGAAGGTTTCGCTCGATTACAAGTTGACTGAAGACACCTTGCTGTACGGTTTGTTTGCGCGCGGTTTCAAATCCGGCGGCTACAACATCCGCGCCAGCGTATTGCCGAACTCGCAGGAGCCTTACGACGACGAACAAGTCGACAGCATTGAAATCGGCAGCAAGATGGCGCTGTTCGACCAGCACATGTTCCTGAACCTCGCCTACTTCCATAACAAGTACAAGGATATCCAGCTTTCCGTATTCACCACTTGCGTGGTCAGCGGCGTTCCGACTTTCTGCGCCGACTTCACCAATGCCGGACAAGGTACGGTGTCGGGTGCGGAACTCGAATTGCAGTTGCGCCCGAACGAACACTGGTTCATCAGCGGCAATCTGGCCGCGCTGGATGCGAAGTTCGACGAGTTCATGTTCAAGGGCGTCAATATTGCCGACCGCCAGGAATTCACCAACGCTCCGGATTTTTCCGGCGCGGTGAATGTCGAATACCTGCAACCGCTCGCCAATGGCGGCAACCTCAGTTTCCGCATCGGCTACAGCTATCAAAGCGAAGTGACCGCCACGACGGAAATCACGCAGGACCCGATCACCGGCGTAGTCACCAACCCGATTCACCAGGACGGTTACGGCTTGTTGAGTGCCGGCATTCAATGGAAAACCGCGAGCGACTGGTCGTTCTCCCTGCAAGGCAGCAATCTTGCCGACAAGCAGTACCTGACCACCGGTTACGTGATTCCATCCACCGGCGTGCGTACCGGCTTTTACGGCAACCCTCGCCAAATCAGTCTGACGGCACGTTACGAATTCTGATTACGGGTTGTTTGAATGCAACACGACGGGCCGCGCAAGCGGCCCGTTTGCTTGGTGTAATCGTCATTCAAAACCGGCGCTGCATCAACGCGATCAATGTACTGAGTGTTGTATCCTCGAAACCATGATGATCCGCTTGAGCAAAGAGGGAGTTGAGGTGGGAAAATGCTGACCGATGCCCTGGTCGTACTTGCAGGTCTGCTATGGCTGGGCTTCCTGTTCGGTGCCGCGCTTTGGGCAGAACAACAACCGGCCTTGCTCGCATCACCCTGCGCCTGGGTCCACAGGTTGTCGCTGGCGGTGTACTGCACCTCCTGGACCTTCTACGGCACAGTCACGCAGGCGCAACGCTCGGGCTGGCCGATACCGCCGACGTTCATCGGCAGCATCCTGCTCTACGCTTTTGCATTTCCTGTCTTACTCAAGGTTTTCAGCCTCGCGCGCGAACATAACTCGACGTCGCTGGCGGATTTGATCGCAACGCGTCTCGGTCGAAATTCCTGGTTGGCGGCGGCGGTCACTTTCGTCGCGGTGATCGGCATGGTTCCCTACATCGCATTACAGCTCAAAGCGGTGGCTATGAGCTACGGCATGCTGACGCGCGCATCGCAACTCACGCCGCCGCCCTGGCAGGACAGCGCGCTTTACGTCGCATTGGCGATGGCCTTGTTCGCGATGTTGTTCGGCACCCGGCGCGCATCGGCCGCCGAACATAATCGCGGACTGGTGTTGGCGATGGCGCTGGAATCGTTACTGAAACTCGGTGCGATGTTGGCGCTCGGTGCGTTCGTCTGGTTTGGCCTGGATTTGCCGTCGGTTTCGGTACCCACGCCAAACGCGGAAGGTTCGAGTGGATTTCCGGCGCTGATAGGACTTGGCGCACTCGCGATGTTCACGCTACCGCACCAATTCCATGTCGGTGTGGTCGAATGCCGCGACCCATCGCAATTGCGGACGGCGCGCTGGTTGTTTCCCCTGTACATGCTGCTGATCGCATTGCCGATCTTGCCGCTCGCACGCGCCGGCGATGCATTGCTCGCACCGCATGGCGTGCCTTCGGATTTGTACGTGCTTGCGTTGCCCCTGTCGCACGGCAACGAAGCGCTTGCCCTGTTCGCGTTTCTAGGCGGCTTGAGTGCGGCAACCGGCATGGTGATTATTTCGACGCTGGCCTTGAGCGTGATGATCGGCAATCACTGGCTGACGCCTTTGCTGGTGCGCGGCGCGTGGACGCAAAAAGCCGGAGGTGATTTGCGCGGCGCGGTATTGATGCAAAGACGCGTCGGTATTCTTGCCGTCGTATTGCTGGCCTGGGCATACAGTCGCGCGATTGCCGGCAACGACGCACTCGCCGACATCGGTGCGGTTTCCTTTTCCGGGCTCGCGACATTGGCGCCGGCATTGGCATTTGCAATCTGGCGCCCGCAAACGCCGCCGCGCGCCGTCTTGATTGGTCTTTCGGCTGCAGTACTGGTCTGGGCCTGGGCATTGCTGGTGCCCGCATTGGCTGAAGCCTCCGGCCCTGTCGGCTGGTTGCAGGAAGGTCCGTTCGGCTGGCGCTGGTTGGCACCGGATCATCTGCTGGGGCTGCACGACTGGAGCCGTCTTGGCCGTGCGGTGGTGCTGAGCTTGTTTACCGGTAGCGCGATTACTTTTTTTGCGGCTTCGCGTTTATCGCCCGAGCCTACCGTGAACCACACCGGTGAATTGTCGCGTACCGCGTTGCGCGAAGTGGCCTTGCGTTTTCTTCCCGCTTCGCGCGTGCATGCCGTGTTGTCGGAATCGGCCGATGAAAGCCCGATGCTGGCCGTACTCGAACAACACATCGAACGCGAACTCGCCGCCGTTGTCGGCGCGGCATCCGCTCGATTGTTGTTGAATGCCGCGCGGCGCGAACAAGGCACCGATCTTGATACGGTTGCGACCATCGTCGGTGAAGCGTCGCAGGCCTTGCGTTTCAACCAGCGCGTGCTCGAAGCCGCGCTGCAAAACATGTCGCAGGGCATCAGCGTGGTGGATTCCGAGTTGCGTTTGGTTGCATGGAATCGCCGTTATGCCGAGTTGTTCGATTATCCGGAAAACCTGCTGCGGGTCGGCGTGCCGATTGCCGAACTGGTATCGCACAATATCGGCAAAGGTTTGGCCGGCGATGGCAATACCAATTCCGAAGTCGAAAAACGCATCGCACACATGTTGGCGGGAACTCCGTATATCGCCGAACGCCGCTTTGGCGACAGCATGGTGGAAATTCGCGGCAACCCTATGCCGGGCGGCGGCTTCGTCGCCACCTTTACCGACGTCACCGACTATCGCCACGCCGAAACCGAACTCAAACGCGTTGCCGAAACGCTGGAACAACGCGTCGCCGAACGCACGGCGCAATTGGCCGGCGCAAAAGGCGAAGCCGAACGCGCCAATCGCGCGAAGACGCGTTTTCTTGCCGCGGTGAGCCACGATCTTGCGCAACCGTTGAACGCCGCCCACTTGTTTACGCATGCCCTGGCGCAACGACTCGAGCACGAACAATACCGCGGCGATGTCGGCAATATCGATGGCGCATTGAATTCGGCAGAAAGCCTGCTGGCCGGCCTGATGGATATTTCACGACTCGATGCCGGCGGCATGGCACCGAAAATCCAACCCTTCTGCGTGAACGACGTATTGCAACATCTTGCGGCCGAATTCCGCGTGCTTGCGCAAGACAAAGGCCTGCAATTGCATTGCGTTCCCTCGCGCGCCTGGGTGCGAAGCGATCCGCAATTGCTGCGCCGCGTGCTGCAGAATTTCCTTGCCAATGCGGTGCGTTATACCGAACAGGGCCGCGTGTTGCTCGGCTGCCGTCGCCATGGCGACAACCTGCGCATTGAAATCTGGGACACCGGTCCTGGCATTGCCGAAAAAGATCAAACGCTGATCTTCGAAGAATTCCGCCGTTTGAACCAGGGCGGTCAGGGCTTGGGATTGGGGCTGTCGATCGCCGAACGTATCGCTCATCTGCTTGGACACCAGATAACGCTGCGTTCGCGCGTGGGTCACGGCACCGTTTTTGCGCTCGATGTTCCGCATATCGCCGCACAACTCACGCTGCCGGAGCCCGCGCCGGTGACCGGCCCGCAAGCGCCGCATAGCCGGGTGTTGGTGGTGGATAACGATCCCGATGTATTGCGGGCAATGCAGGTATTGCTGAGCGGCTGGCGCTGCGAAGTTCTCGCCGCACGCACTGCGGACGAAGCCGAATTGCTGGTGGAAACATCACCGCCGGATTTGATGCTGCTCGATTATCATCTCGACGCGAATTTGACCGGACTCGCGTTGCGTCAACGCTTGACCGCGCGCATCGGGGAACGCCCTACCGTCGTGATCACCGCCGATCACAGTGAAGCGGTTCGCCACGCGGTCGCCGCGAGCGGTTGCCAGCTTTTGCACAAACCGCTGAAGCCCTTGGCATTGAAATCGGTAATGTCGAGATTGCTCGCGGCGAACGAAGCCTGATTTATTTTTCGACCTGGTGACTCGGGTCGTTCAATTCCAGCGTGCGCAACAACACACCCGCCTGCGTACGATTGCGGACGCCGAGTTTTTCAAAAATCGCACTCATATGTGCTTTCACGGTGCGTTCCTGGATGCCGAGATCGTCGGCAATTTGCTTGTTCAGACGACCATTGGCAACATGCACCAGCACCTTGAATTGCTGCGGACTCAAGGTCGCAAGCCGCGCGGCATTCGCGCTATCGCCGACATTGGCCTTGATGCTGGATACCGCATCGCGCAGCGTCGGCGGCAGCCATTGCTCGCAGGCAAGCACAGCACTGATACCCGCCTGCAATTCGGCGAAATCGGCACGCTTGGTCATATAGCCTGCCGCGCCATAGGCCAGTGCGCGACGGATGGTGACGGGATCGTCATGCGCGGAAATCATCACGACCGCCACACCGGGATGTTCGGCGCGCAGCGACACCAAACCCATCAAGCCATGGCTACCGGGCATATGCAGATCTAGCAATACCAGATCGGTGTCCGGATTCGCCGACAACAAGGTACGTGCGCCATCAAGATCGCCGGCCTCGTCAACGAGGGCATCGTGAATAACGCCGCGCACCGCCTGCACCAACGCTTGCCGGTAAAGCGGATGGTCATCGGCAATCAGTATTCTGCTCATCGGGTGATGTTATGACATCTGGCGGAAAATAATTGCGAATACACACACAGTGCAACGATATCGTCCATCGGTGTTATCGGTTTGTCGCCGGACCATTGACTCCGACATAGCCATTCGCGCAACCGGTTGTGCAGGTGGTACCCAGCATGTTGTAAACGATGCGGCCGGCGTTGCTCTTGGAGCGGATATGGCCAATGCCGTTACTGGTATCGCCGCCACCGATATTGTATGGACTGCCATCGGCCCAATCCCAATCAAAACCGTACGTGCTGCTGCCTAAACCGATATCCACCTGCGCTTTCACGTTACTTGCCGCGTTGAACAAGGCACCGCTGCTGCAACCGGAAACATAAGTCGTCGTGAAGCAATGCACCTGGTCATAGAGACCGGCGGTAATGGTATAGAAAGAAATCGAAGGGAATGCCGACGGCATCGCGCGCAGGCTGCTCGAACCAGAACCGGTCCAGCGGTTGTAACCGTAATAGGTCACGCCGGTACTCGGATATAAACCAAACGTGTAGTAGTCGTAGGGAAAATAGCCCTCGGCATTGCATGTCGGTGCATACGGCGAAATGTAACCGGTGCTGTAGCAGGTATTGAGCCCGCGCAAACCACCGCCGACATTCACGAAACGGCGTACTTTTCCGGCGGCACCGTAATACTTCAATGTTGCCAGTGTCATCGAAGAGCCCAGCGAATGGCCGACGATATCGACCTGGCTCTTGCCGGTGTAGGCCAGCACCTTGTCGATGAACGTTTTTATCACGAGATACTTTGCCGGTTGGTGATAATTGTATTGCGGCGCGGCTATCTGACTGGCAGTCAGATAACTGACGCCAAAGAGTTCGCAATCGTTGTAACCCTGTGCTTTCAATTCTTCGTAGAGGGAACGCACCGGCGTTGTGTACCCGCTGACGGCGCCGGGCGGCATATCAAAACTGATCGCGCTGTCGCCATTGCCGTGAATGAAAACGACCGGCGTGCGTGTCGCGGTGCAACTGCCGCCACCAAAGCCTCCGCTGCCGACACCCGGATTGAAACCACCGGCGTACTGCGTTGCCGCACCCTGACAGGTGTAGCCGTTGTTGACGCCGCAATCGAGAGCGGCATGGGCGACGGGAACAATGATCATCGAGCCTAGAAACAACACGGTAAAACCGGTGATGGAAAATGTGGAAAGAAATATCCGTAGATGTCGAAACATAAATATCCTTCTGGAAAAATGTTTGCGGGAAAACCTGATTCGATCCTTGCACTTTTACTTCGCGGGCATGAGGGCTTTCTCGCGCAGGCTTTATTGCGATGTCCATCCTCCATCCACCGGAATCGCGGCGCCGGTAAGATTGTGAGCGGCAGGACGGCACAGCCAAAGCACCAGTTCGGCGATTTCTTCCGGCAATGACATGCGCCCGCTCGGCTGTTTTTCACGCAACAATTCCCGGATACCCGCATCGCGGTCATTTCCAAACTCGGCGGCGCGTGCGGCGATTTGCGGTTCGATCAAAGGCGTTTCGACCCAGCCGGGACACAGGCAATTGATCGTGACGCCACCGCTCGCCCGCGAACCGGCCGATGCATATTCGAGCGCCGCGACTTTGCTCAATCCAATCAAGCCGAATTTGCTGGCGACATAAGGCGATTTGTTGATCGATGCGACCAGACCATGCACCGAAGCGATATTGATCACGCGACCAAAACCGCGCTGCGCCATGCCGGGTAAGGTTAGCCGCAAAGTGTGAAATGCAGCGCTGAGGTTGATCGCGATCAGGGCGTCCCAACGTTCAACCGGCATGTCGGCAACTGGCGCCGTATGCTGCACACCGGCGCAATTCACCAATACGTCCAGCGGCGACCAGGCATTGATCTGCGCCAGCATGGTCTCGATCGCGACCGCATCGCGCAAATCGGCGTCGTAATATCTTGCTTCGGTGGCGCCCGTGTTTTCGATGGCTTCAATCGCGTGGGCAATCTGTTCCGGCGTTCCCAATCCGTTGATGGCCACACGCGCACCGGCAGCCCCCAGTGCTTCGGCAATGGCAAGGCCAATGCCGGAGGTTCCGCCGGTGACAAGTGCGGTGCGGTTACGCAGAAAAGAATCTGTCATCGGGGGTAATCGGCAAATGTGATCAAAGCACCATATCAGGATGCTCCGGCCGCGGCCTCGTACCAAAGTACAATGCCGGGCGTTGCATTGATTGCTAAGGTAGCGTCATGAAAAACTCTCTGTCGCGCACATCTATCTTACTGGCGATGCTTTCCGCCTCGCTTTTTTCAAGCAGCACGATCGCAGCAGCTTCCGGCAATAAACTTCAATTGCTCTCGGACATTCAGCAATACGAGTATCGCGGCAATGATGATTTACTGACTGCCGGCCTGGGTGCCAAGGGACTCCGCAGTCCGATCGCTCCCGCATTCTCGAACGCCGAAAAACCCGGCGCCGAAGAAGTTCGCCGCCGCGCGATCTGGACCAATTGGCGCGGCATTGCCGATCTGTCGGCCGGCGGAGGTTTTGCAGAATTCTATGGTTCGCTGGAGCCTGTGCCCGGTCGTGAATACCACGCGCTTGCGATTTTGCCCGGTGCGAAACAATCGCATCGCGTGATGGTTCAACTGCCTGACAGTTTCGACCAGAAAAAACGCTGCGTCGTTGTTACGGCTTCCTCCGGATCCAGAGGCATTTACGGTGCGATTGCCTTGGCCGGCGGCTGGGGTTTGCCGCATGCATGCGCCGTGGCTTACACCGACAAAGGCGCCGGTACCGATTATGTCGATACTGCTGAAATCGAATCGGATAGAAATTCGGCATTTTCCGCGCCGAAATATTCCGGGACCAGCGTTGCACCCATTGCGGTCAAGCATGCGAATTCCGGCGACAACCCGGAAGCCGACTGGGGCCGCCATGTGCATCAAGCGGCCGATTTCGCATTGCAGGTATTGAACAAGGCCTATCCGGCATCTGCGAAATTTACCTACGCCAACACGAACATCATCGCGGTCGGTGTTTCCAATGGCGGCGGTGCCGTTCTGCGTGCGGCCGAATCGAAAGACAAGGCACTCGATGGCGTGGTGGCCATTTCACCCAATATCTGGTCGCAAAAAAGCGGTGGCCGCGCGCTTTACGACTACTCCACCGACGCCGCCTTGTGGATGCCCTGCGCCTTGAATACGCCGGCATTCGACAAGGTTGCCTTTGCCCGCATGGGAGGCTTGGCGGCGCCGGTCGGAACCTTGCGTTGCGCATCATTGAAAACATTGGGCTGGCTGAAATCGGACAAACCCGCCGAACAAGCCGAAGAAGCCCTGGCCCATTTGCATCAGGCGGGTTGGACCGACGCCGCACTCGCGGCCGGAGCCTTGAGCACCAGTTTCGATTTATGGCGATCGGTGTCGGTGACTTATGCATCGAGTTACGCACGTCGCGGTGCGAGTGACATGCCTTGCGGCTTTTCTTTTCATGCGATCGGTAGCGACGGTAAACCACGCGCTCCGACTTCGACGGAAAAAGCGGCATGGTCCGCCGATGCGTCCGGCATTCCCACTGGTGCCGGCGTGTTTTTAGTCGATACGCTTGCACAAGGCACCGACCCCACTCTGCCCGGACTGCTCTGCCTGCGGAATTTGTTCGACGGCAAAGACGCAAATGCCGTTGCGACGACGGCGGGCATCAATGCTACGCAAGCGCAATTACCCCGAAGCAAATTACCGATCTTGCTGATTCATGGCATCGATGACGGTTTGATTCCCGAAGTATTCGGTAGCGCGCCTTACGTCACCTGGGCGAAAGCCAATGGCCGCGACATCCATCATTGGCGTGTCGGCAATGCCCAGCATTTCGACGGCTTTCTCGGCTTGCCAATATTGGGTGTGCGCTATGTCCCGCTGATGCCTTACGCGTATGACGGACTGGACGCGATGTGGGCCCGTATTTCCGAAAACAAGGCATTACCGAAAGATGCCGATATCGACACGACACCACGCAAGTTTGAAGCGGGTGCGTTGGCGCCTTTGAAACGTGAAAATCTCGGGGATATCCCGAACTGAAAAACTTTTGTACGGGTGCGCCAAACCGTTTGGCGCACCCGGCAAAAATCAACCGCGGCGTCTTTCCAGCAACAACAGCATCGAAAGGCTCAACAGCACGCGCTCTTCTTCCTCTTCGGTCGTAAAGCCGAGTTTCTTCTCGAGCTTGAAACGACGGCCGATCAAGGACGGTTCTTTGACCAGACGTACAACAACGGTACCGGCTTTATTGGTCACCAGATAGGCGGGATGGAACAGGTAGCCGGTAAAAATACCGAGAATCGGAATTTCGCTGAAAAGCGCATCGAACACTTTCACCCACGCGTTTTCTTCGCGAACGGTGTAATTCAATGCTTGCTGCGCATCGAAAATTTCGTAATGCGCCTTGAAGATCGAAGCCCAGCCTTTTCGTGCAATCTTGCCCAGATCCTGTCCGGCGGTATTGGTGAAATTGTAGGCGGCGGAAAAATCCAGCCATTTGTTCGCCTTGATCGTGTAAAGCTTCTGCGCCTGGGTGGAGTCCTTGCAGACCACCACTTCCTCGAGCAATTTGAACATTTTCTGCCGCACGTAAAACACGGGTTTCTCGCGGACATCGGTGACTGTGAAATCGGTCGAAAGCGTCGTGATTTTAAAAACCAGGGATAAGGGATATTGGTATTTCATGGTGGCCTTTGGTGAAAGTGCACGTCATCATAATCTGCCCTCAAGGGACACGCAAAGTATCCGTATCGGCTGAAACCCCATCGACATAACTCCCTACACCTGGATCAATGCGCTGCGCCGATAATTAAGCCATGACCCAAACGCGTACACCCTCAGTCACCAAGGCTCATCCGTCACCTACCATTGCGTTCAGCGCTGCGTACGTTGTGCATTTCTGTGGCGCACTTTGACAAGCGTGAAGCGATATCGGCAAATGCAGCGCCTGCTCTGTGCTATTTGCGTGCGAGCTAGAGGCGCGGGGTCGTCGAGGTCAATCGATAGGCTCAAGGCATAGGCGCGTCATGGGCGATGTTAATGATCTACTGAGAAAAGCCAGGCAAGTAAACCAACGATGGTAGAAAGGATTAGGCACGGCACTGCCATAGTCGAAAATTGATTGAGCCTGGTTCGAAGAACCGTTCGCCCGGAAGGGAGAAAAGAGTGCGGGCAATGAATTTATAAGCTTGTCCGGAAAGTACAAAACCGCCGACAGGGCGGTTTTAGATAATGCATTTGTTTAAAACAACAAGAACTGTGCTTGTCCTTCTTCTTTTTTGCGTGTCCTTCTTATTTTAGGTATTGCCTCAGGACATTAAGAACTATGCGTGTCCTTTTTTCTTCACTTTTCTATATGGCTTATCTGGATTATATCTTTTCATCAAACTGAACCAGCGTTTTTCATTTTTGAATGCAACCATGCTGTCTATTTTCAATTCGCCATTAACTCTTGTATAAAAAATTACTAGCATTACAAGGCTATCGTTATCGGATTTATCATAAGAATCATAGCGCAGATAAAGCACTGGTGATTTTCGACAAATAGATGAATATCTTGTCAAGGCAGAAATTTTCCCCAAGGCCATTCTCACGTGGTCTTGGTCTCGAATTGTACCTTTCAAATTATTTTTAATATTTGGCAGTTCAATATTGCCGCCTGTTTCTATATGACCTTGCGCAGACCTGTATCTGTCTTTAGCGACATCTTCAATATCACCAACAAGATCGCCCTCCAAAAAAGTAAATGAATTAATTTCTTTTTGATCCGCGCTCGTTAGTGCAGAAATATATTTTGCATACACTCCAAGCATCTCAGATTCCTGCGCGAAGCAACTCTCGTCGGCCGAGGAGCTACAAGAAGTGATGAATAGTGTGACTGTTAATATTGTTAAAGATACGCAACGTCCAATGGACGTGAAAATTTTTGAAAAAATTATCTGCATTCTGCACCGCCTTCCGTTGATCCCCACCGACAATCGCCATATCTGAATGCCTCGTCAGCAGTATTTTTTCCGTGATATCTTCGTCCAGGCACAATATAGTTATTTACAAATTCATACGGCCCATCTATGTGCCCATTAGCCGACCAAGAATAGCCAACCTTATATTCTTCTCCTAAAAATGTAAAAGATTTCTCTGCTTTATAGAACATCTTATATTCTGCACCGCTTTTAGAAAAATCGGAGATTACAATTCCTCCGCCAGCAAGGTTATAACCTATGGACTTTAGGCCATCAACAAGCTCATAACTCGCTTCGAGAGTACCAACGGCCAGAGGAATTTTGCCATTAATTTTAATTTGCCCAGTATCGTCTACAACAAGATTCAATCTTCCGTCACTCATACTGACTGTGAAGTTATCAGGATTATTTTTATCTAACGTCACCGCTAAAAAATTCTTTAACTTTAACGTCACCTTTCCTTTCGTATCTCCCTCAAAAGCGACATTTTTAGTCTTGTAACTTTTGCTGAGCGCCTGATTAAACGCAAACTGCATAGCAGCAGTAATCGCTCCGTTCGCAAATTTACCGCCAGTAAGTGCAGATATTGCACCACCCGCCAATGCAGCAAGCATCCCATCGGCAATCATTGTTCCTGTATCAATTCTTGCCATGACGACTTTGGATAAACCGGCCGAAATGAATCCATGTCCAAACTTGCCACCTTGCATGACTTCGAGAACTCCTCCTGCTAGTCCGTGCAATAAGGCTCTACCTATGCTTGTTTCCGCCATTCCGAGGCCGGTGGCAAATTTGCCTACACCAAAGAATAAGACGGCTGTAAATGCTCCCTGCAACCCTCCTTTTAAAGTCCCTGAACTTATTATTCCGGATAAAAAACCTTTGATGATAATTGACAAAAGAGGCCCAACACCCGGAATTGGAATGAAATTCACCGCGATAGATAGGAATGTGCGGAACATCTGCCCAATCGACATATACCCACTTGGATCCGTGTAGGCCAACGGGTTGTTCCAGACATAGGTATAACGATTGAAGTTCTGCGTGTTGCTTGGATCTTGTACGACCGGGTCGGCCTGCAGGAAGCGGCCAATCATGTTGTCGTAGATGCGGCCATTCATGTGCACGATGTCAAAACCATCGACCATTTCGTGACCGGTAAAGCCGCGCTTGGTGGCGTACAAGGTCAGGATTTGATTGCCCGGCAAGGTGACGGTGCCGTTGCTGACTTGTCCGGCGTTGACGAAGGTCAAACGCGGGTCGATCACGTTGCGGCGTTCACCGAACGCGGCATAGTCCATGCTTTCGAGCACGGTGCCGCTGGCATTGGTAATGCGTGCCACGCTGCCGAGTTGGTCGTGGTGCAGATATTTATTGGTGGTAACGTTGTTCTTGGTTTCTTCCAGCAACACACCTGCGACGGTGCGTTTGGTGGTGGTGACGCCATTGAGGGTTTCAATTTCCAGATTGGCCACGTTGATCGTGGTTTTGGTTCCGGCAATGCTGATGTCCACCCGCTTGTAACGGTCGCCACCCATGCCGTACCAGAAACGGGTAACGTCGCCGCCTTTGGTCATTTCATAGGCGCGGTCGTCCACGCTGTAACTCACCGTACGACTCTTGCTCGGTGTCGCAGCGTTGGTCGCCACGGTTTGGTTACCGTGCGCGTCGTAGGCATAGGTGTAACCGTTGGCGCTTTGCACCTGATGCGGACTGGACACCAAATCGCCATTGACGTTGCCATTGCTGCCGGGCAAGCCGCAACCGGCGCGGCCGGCGTAGCTGTAATTCTGGTTCACGCCGTCTATGAGCTTGTTGCAGATATTGCCCAGCAAATCGTAGGTGTTCGACAGCGAGAACGGACGCGCTGCGCCAACATAGGCGGTCGTACCGACGCGGGCGAAGCGGCCTTCCTTGAGGCGATTCAAACCGTCGTAAGTGAACTCTTCGCGGTACAGGGCTTTTTCCTGATACTGCAAATTACCCACTGCATCCCAGCCGTACTGCTCGGACAGGATTTGGCAATTGGCACCGCCGCTACCGGCACAGATTTGGGTAATGCGACCAGTGAACGGATCGTAGCTGCGTTGCGTGATCATGCTGGCGCTGCCGCCACGTTTATCACTCAACACATTGCCACGGGCATCTGTCGCTAACGTTTCCAGATAGGTGTTGGCGTTACCGGAAATACACCCCGGCGCACCGTCGTTTGCGTCGCTGCCGCACACACGCACGGCATAGCCCCGCGAGGTGTATTCGGTCTTGACCCATTTGCCGGTCGGATCCTGGGCTTTGTAACCACGGCCCAGCGTGTCGTAAACGACATAGCTGTTGTAGTTCACGCCATCGATTTGCGTGGTGGTGTTTTGCACGCGGCCCATGTCGTCATAGGCGATGGCCTGGCTTTGATTGACGCTGCGATCGGGCGCTGCGGACCAGCCGCTGTACAGGCCGGTAATGGCCGACGATTGCAATTGGCCGATGGCATAGGTGGCCGAATCGAAAATCGAAATGGCCGAGCTTTCAAAAGTCGCGGTGCCTGCATTGGCGGCGGTTTGCTTGCCTTCCCAGACAACGCGGCCACGGAAATCGTAGCGCTTGTATTGGCCGTTACCGGCGGCATCGAGCGTGCGCTCCAACTCGCCGGCAGGCGTGTAATCGTAGGTCCACGAACCTGCATCCGGATCGACCATCGAGGTCTTGCGACCCAGGGTGTCGTAGCCCATGGTGGTGACGATGTTGCCGCGGCCGGCATTGCGAGTGACGCTGGTTAAATTGCCCGCCGCGTTGTAAGCGTAATTGGTGCTGAGACCCAAATGGTCGGTGGCCGTCACCAATTCTCCCGAACCGTTTTTCAGTTCGGTTTTGGTCTGGTTCAAGGCATTGGTCGTGATGGTGCTCAGGCCGTTGTAGGCAATCGAGGTGCCACTGCCATCGGGCAAGATGACTTGGGTAGGACGACCGAGAACGTCGTAAACGCTGTAGGCGACCTCGCGATTGACCAGCACGCAAGGATTGCTGCTGAATTGCGGTGCACCGTTAAGTGCCGCTTCGCTCAGGAAGAACGGATTGGAAGCGCCGTAGTTTTTACCGGTGCTGTCGTACCACTGGCAGGTGGCGGCAAAATCCTTGCCGGTCTGGTTTTCATTGAAGCTTTGTGCGGCGGCCAAGATCGGACGACCGAGCACATCGAAATAGGTCCACTTGCTACCCGAACCAGTCGCACTGACTTGTTCGCGGAAGACCGCGCCGCTGGGGCACGACACTTGGTCGGTGCCAGTGCCGCAGAAACGATAGGTTTTGAAGCTGTGAATGCCTTGATTGACCGCGCCGACCAATTGGTTGGAAGCGGTCGGTGCCCAGCTCCAGAAATCGCGGCCCATCGCGCCATTCATGCTGACGGCACTGCGGCCATTCACGTCCTGGACCTGAGTGGGTTCTCCGAACTCATCGCGAGCGATCACGGTTTGGGTGATGTACTCACCGGTTTGACCAGAATCCCAGGCAGAGCTGGTAGCGCGGAAGGGTTCGTGCGTGGTGACCGGATAACGGCCATCGGCATCGAAAGTGACGCGGCTATAACGGTGCACCGTGTTGTAGGAATCCCAGATCGGGTGATTCAACGCCGTGGTTTTGCAGGTAGCGATATTCTGGCTGCAGGTGTAACTGGCGATGCGATTACCGTATTCGTCGAGTTGGTATTCAGTGCGTAAATCTTCTCGCCAGTTACCGTTGGGTTGAATGCGTTCGCTGGTCAAAAAGCCTGTGACCGGTCCGGCCATATCGTAGGCGTAACCGGTGTTGCGGGTGATCGAACTGCCATTGCGGGTATGGGTGACGGCAGAGGCCGTCATCCGGCCCAGACGCCAGTTGGTTTCGTCGTTGACGTAGGTGTTGCTGGTGCTGATGCTGACCGGCGTGGTGTTGTCGGTACCGGTGTAAGTATCGACCGAAGTCAGCGACACGTTACCGAACGTGGTGTAGCTCATGGCAGTGTTGACGCGACTGGTACGCAGACCGGAGGCCAAATCAAATTGTTCGTCTTGCGTGCCGGCGGTGCGTGTTTGCAGCGGTTCTTGCACGGCGGGATTGAAAGCAGGACTGACTTCCCAGGCATGGATGCTGGAGGCGACTTGCGTTCCGCCCAGCGCCGGGAAGGTAGCACCCGGCGTGGTGAAGCAATTATCGGTTACCGCCGTATAACAAGCATCAAGCGCATACGTGCCGCTGATGACGCGACGCGAGGTGGTCATCGGGCTGCCGGTAAACGGGAAGTTCTGCGCATACTGCGTGGTGCTGGCAATGTACTTGCCACCATAGTTCACGTCGAACGTCGTGATTTCCCTGAAGCCAAGATAGCCCCTGCCACCGGCCTGCATCTTGGCACCGGCATAACGGTAGTACAGCGTGCTCATCGCCGCGGCATTGTCATAGGTCGGCGCACTGGAACGCGCCATGGCCACGACATACATCGGCGCCAGCAAATCCTGCACCGGCGAGCCACGGCCCCAATTGAGGCTATTGCGCGAATTGCTGTCGCGCAAATAAATATTCTTCAACGACAAGGGTTGGTACGCCAATTCCGTCTTGGCACCGAAACCGTTGGTGATGCGAATCATCACATCGCGCGGCTGGTAGCGGCTGACGTTATCGCTGCGGGTAGAAGCAATACGCTGATCCGGACCGCCGCCATTCGCGGTGGCCCATTTGATCCGGATGGAATCGAGGGCGCCATCAGCGTCGAAATCGTTGAAGATATAACTGAAGCGATTCATGCAGGTATCGCT
>CAZPCE010000008.1:0-10148 GCA_964584915.1 uncultured Arenimonas sp.
TGGCGCCCTGCTCTTCTATTGACATACCCACGATAATGGATAATTATCGTGGGTAAGAAGGATAAAACGTACTAAATAATACATACTATGTAGTATAAATATGCGAAAAAACAAGTTACCTGCCCTTACCAGCGACGTCACCCATTTACCGCAGGAATTAGCGACCAGCGCCACGGCGGCTGTGCAGGATATTCTCGCGGAAGCGGCGTCGGCCAATACCACCCGCAGTTACACCAGTGCCCTACGCTATTGGGCCGCGTGGCATCTATCGCGCTTTAATAAATCGATGACGTTTCCAGTCGCCGAAGCCGTGGTAATTCAATTTGTGGTCGATCATGTAGCCCGCAAATCCAAGCATGGCCTGGTCAATGAATTGCCGGCGTCGATTGATCAATTGCTAGTGCGAGCGGGTGTCAAAACGGCCTTGGGGCCGTTAAAGCTGTCGACCGTCTCGCATCGCATCGCCGTGTTGTCGAGCCTGCATACGCTTAAAAAGCTGGCGAATCCCTGTGAGCAGCCGGCTGTGAGGCATTTGTTGTCTCGAGCCCGGCGCGCCAGTGTCAAACGCGGCGAAAGACCGAATAAGAAAACCGCTATTACTCGCAACGAATTGGAAGCCATGTTGGCGACCTGTGACGACTCATTGGAAGGTATACGGGACCGCGCCCTGCTCTATTTTGGTTTTGCCAGTGGCGGACGTCGACGCAGTGAAATTGCCACCGCCGATGTGCAGGATCTGCAGCGAATTGACGAGACGACCTATATTTATTCCTTACTGCACAGTAAAACCGATCAGGCCGGCCCATCAGCCAATAGCACACCGGAGAAACCGATTTTAGGTGCTGCAGCAACCGCATTGGCAGACTGGCTGCAGTCTGCACAGATCAGTGACGGTGCGATATTTCGGCGTCTTTGGCAATCGACACGTGTTGGAGGCGCCTTGTCACCGGCAGCAGTCGCAGAAATCGTGCAGCGCAGAAGCACACTTGCAGGATTGACGGGTAACTTTGCGGGGCACAGCCTGCGATCAGGCTTTGTCACAGAAGCCGGTCGACAAGGCGTTTCTCTTGCGGATGTGATGGCCATGACAGGGCATCGCACTGTCAATATGGTGCTGGGGTATTTTCAGTCCGGGTCGGCCGCCTCGAATCCTGCCGCAAGCCTTCTCATGAAACCAAAATAGACCATAGTGATTTCTACCCGTCTAGCGTGTACTGCGTTTCGACAGTCAAACTACCGATATAATGATCAAATGCTGATTGTCCTTCGTCATTGAGAAAGTCTTCACTGTAGTTTTCCTCTGACGCGTATATATGAACACGATCGCCTATGCAGTCGAAAGTGATGTCTCCAGCAGAATTCTGCTTAAGCGTTTTGTAATGCGTGTAATAGTTGAGGTGCCGTGATGGCGCTTCGCCAAGCACAATAATTTGTGGGTCAAGCTTTTTTAGCCAGCTGTCCGGGATCTTTCCTGAGTCTCTGCCATGATGCGCGGCGAAAACAACTGTAGTTTTTTCCAACTCAATGCTATCTGCAATATTTTCCATAAACTCAGTTTCCAGGTCCCCTAGCCAGAGAAATGAAGCCCCTCCATCCATTTTGTAGCGTATGACCGCCGAAGTGTTGTTATAGCACTCGCCTGCCTCGCATGCCGCTAAAGCATCCTTAAAGAATTTATTCGCTGTATCAGGCCATAGAATGGAGATGCCAGCAGAGCCGCGCTTGTCGTCGCTTTGATTCATCCATTTTCGCTTACATCCTTTTTCGATATAAAAGGCTTTATCACCATCGCGCAACTTGCAGTAGCGCTTGAAAGAGGTTGTGTTCTCTTGTTTAATCGCCTTGTTTTTTACAACGTAAAAATTCCATATTGGTATGGCGTCATCCAGTAGATGTATCCCTCCAAAATGATCTTCATCTGGATGCGTGCAAATGAATCGTGAGATCCCTTTTCCCTTTCCTGCTTGCTTTAAGTCGGCGATTATGTCGTCGGCATTTTCCTCGCAAAGGTCGCAATCAATAATTGTAAAGTTATCGCTGCCATGCTTGATAAAGAACATGTCCCCATTTCCAACAGAGTAACTTTTTATTGTTGACATGTATTCTGGCTCCTGTCTTAGGGATAAAGAAAATTTCTTGATTGCGCTTAATTTCATGAACTACGCCTCTATTTGGCCCAGCGTCCATGAGATGTCATCATCTTCACCAACGATGCACATCAATGCAGGTATGCCCTCTGCTGAAAGCCTTTCGGTTAAGCCTGCAACTTGCAGAAAATCGGTCACACTGGGCCGCGAGGAGTGATCCTGAGGATGACTGTGCCAATCGCCAATGTAGTCCACAGCGCCATTAGTGCGACGTCGCGCTTCATCGACTACATCCTTTAATCGTCGCGTTCCTCTCATGAAGCCAGTCGCGTCTCCCCGACTATCGGAAGTTGCGGGCACCATGTTCACGACTTGTATTCGCTTTAGTGCAGTGTCGATTATTCCCAGTAAGATGCCTCCCGTTTCATTCGGTAAGGCGTGGCAACGTGCCTTGCGCAATAGATCGTGCAATTCATTGTCCCACCCGATCGTCCATTCGCCGGCTTTTGCTTGACGGGAAGCAGTAACAGCGATGCCTATGTGTGTGACGGCCGTCGTCAGGTCGTCTTGGATCCAAACACTGATTCTCGCCGCAGAAGTTTCGTTGGCAACACGCACCTGCCTTGCCAAAATTGCTGCATGAAGTTGCACTAGATCAATAGGCATAATGAATGATGAATCGCGGCATGTTGCTCCCGGACGAATCGAGCCTGTCACTTCTAAATGCGTCTGTCCCCAGGATGAACTAAGAATCGCGCGATAGTACTGCGCCTCTAGACAGATCAAACGACATTGCCGTTCACTATCTTCCATCAGCATAATGCAGGCGCTGCCTGATGGAGATAAAAATAAAGAAACGGTGCGTGCGACATGATCACCCATTGACAGATTACGTGCAGCTGCCAGGCTAGTAGTTGCGTCGACAATTAACGATGCGTCTCGAATTGCTCCTGATACATCTTTCTTATCTTTAGCATCGATCTGCCCTTGAATTGCTTTAGACATAGGCTCTGTTGGATAGATCATGGCAGCCGCCGCGCTGCATGCATTCGTTTTTGCCATTCCAATATCAGCATCAATTGCGGTGTGGCGTGCCAAGTTGTGTGGAGAAACGGTGTCAGAATCGATCAACGTCCAATTTCCCCACCCGGAGCGAAACCACATATTGAATATTGCGCTGCCGAGCGCACCGAGTCCCCCGAGTACGCCTTTGAAATTACAGTTCGTGATGATACCGCTGTAGCGGCTGGCGGATTCGCGAGAAATGGTGGTTACGGTTTGCGCAATGGCTATTGCTAATGTTGACCAAGTGTCTGAACTCGTCTGCGCTTGCCCGGTCAATGTCTGCGAATAGCTACGAAATAACAACGCAGAATCAGGCGATTTGTCCAACACCCCCAAGGCTAATCCCAAATTGCCAGGATCGATGTCTAAGTAGACAGCAATGATATCCGTGCGATTTGGATTCTGGTCGGTTCCACGCGGTACTCTAACAATAAGCATCGTTCGTTGTTTCAAGCGCGCAAGGGCGCCAGAGCCCTCTGGCCAATGTTCAAATATGGCGGAGCGTAATGGGCCGAGTAACTCAGAACCTTGTTTCTGAAAGTAGTTTACCAGAGCACCTAATGTGGCAGGTTGGCGTGCAAGAGGCGGATGACCTATAGCTGCAACCGTCACAACGATACCGATCGCCGCATCAAGAGTGTCGTTTTGCGGAGACATGGGTCGAAGCGTCAACGTGCCATCGGCTTTGACAGCCCCCAGTTGCATCGCTGCGCGTGACGAAACCCACGCCGATTCAAAATTTACGGGTAAAACTAGCCGTGTCGCATCGTCATAAAACAACTGCTCAAGCGCTTGATCTTCGGCATGCAATTCACCCAAGGACGATTGTCCAAGCCACCACATAATTCGGTCTAGAAAACGTGCTGGCGTCCAAGATCGTTCGACAGCAGCCCAAGGCTGCTCGTAGAGACACAGACTGACAGGTTCACCTTCCAGGACCGAATTTTGGTGGAGCAGTATTGGAAAATCTGCGCGCAAAGGTCGCGCATCATATGGCAGTTTTGCCCCCTCGTTGTGTAATAAAGCAATTGTTTCGACCGTGCTAATCCCGACTGGATTGCGCTGCGGCACTTGGCGATTGTCCACCGTGACCACAATGCAATCGGCGTGACTGCCATCCATCCTGGTTAGGCTACGCAACTCACGAACGGTGTAGTCTGGATGTAGATGGCATGCAGCAAGTAGTGCGCGACTGCCACTAAATCGCAATCGTGTTGGATCACTATCAGGAAAGGATTGGCCGAAGGCAATTTCGGTCATTTGCACCCTGCTCGTTGCGGCGTTTCGATCACTGCAGAGGCAGCGCCAGCGACGGCGATAACTGGTCCATAACGTGTGACTTTCAGTTCAAGCGGCTCCGGCGAGCGACGACTACGATATTCGCCGGTGCAATAAAATTTGCCATTAACATCGTTCGAAATATTTACATACTCGCGTTTAGCACGATCGCAAGGCGGGTCACTGTCGTCATCATTGATCGGCTTGCAGCTGGCGACAATGAAAGCGCCTTTTCTTGCTTGCGATAATGCCTTGAATGCAAGCTCGGAAAGTTCAGCATCTTCTCCAAATGTAGACCAGCTATCGTACGACAAGCTATGCCATGAGCAATGATGAGGCGTTTGCAATACGTCATAGCTCAGTGCCTCGAGGTCGTCTTGATAACGAGTCCAAAGACGTTCCCAAATCGCAACATCGGCATCGCCCCCGGTCAAAAAATGGCATGCATCCGTTTTACCAAAATCTTGTGCAAGATGAAGATTAAGTACGACGCTTGAGCGATTTTTTGACAATACCTCCTCAGTATCCTCATCCTGCGGTGGGCGCGGTGCTAGCAGGCGCGCCGAGAAGTAATCGTTGGACTCTCCACCAATTTTATTGAACGTCGTATCAGTAGTGACCAAGATCGATCCCAGGTCATTCGTTTTTCCATCTTGGTCCTCACCAAGTACAAGAATCTTGTCACCGACTTCGACTCCAACAAATTGTTTCTCGCGGTTAACCTTTACACGTCGCCGTGCTTCTTTATTGAAAGCAACAGCGTCGGCGCATAACACGTGATGTTTGCTTTTGCGGCGAAACACCATCGGTGATGACCACAGCTCATGAATTATGATGCGCTGTTCGTCCGCAGAAAGATCATCGTCGGGATAATCTGCTACCGCTCCTAACCAAAAATGTCGTTGCAGTCCAGTGCAGTGGTCCGCATCGGGGTGGCTAAGTGCGAACACGTGGACAAATGGGCGCCCATTAGCATCCATCGGAAGTCGCGACCGCAAATCTCTCGCGACGTCCCGACAATCCTCGTCTGGGTCATCGCCAGCAGAACGTATTTTGCAGTCAATCAAGATCAAAGTTTCTCGGGGATCGCCCAGCCTTACAAGGGTCATATCGCCGTTATCGACGGGAAAAAAGGTGATCGAGGCGGCCATTACTGCTCCAAGTTGCTGTGATATAAGGCTGGACTATACATCGGGTTTCTTTACGGGTAAAGTAACTATACCCATTTATGAGCACATTTGATGTTTCCCGAAGACGACAGCTCTGTTACTGCCCCCACCCCCCATCAGGACGGTAAAACCAGATGGGGGCAGGAGCGGCGCCTCGCATTTATTGACTTCCGCCTTCAATTTGAAGGAAAGCTCAATCGGGCCGATCTCAGTCAGTTCTTTGGCATTTCGATTCCGCAAGCCTCACAAGATTTGGCGAGATATGCCGCAATGGCTCCGGATAACCTGCGCTACGACGGAAGTGCGAAAGTATTTGTACGCGGCGAAAATTTCGTGCCGCGGTACGGAAATGAGGAAGCTGGGCCCTACCTGAAAGATATTTTAGCTTTAGCAACTGGGACGATTCGCCACGACACGAGCTTTATTGGACAAATTCCGCCTTACGGCATCGTTCCAACTCTAAAGCGCCCTATGGCAGCTACATTGCTTGCGACTGTATTGGCCGCGATACGTGAGCGTCATTCCCTTGAAATTTTTTATCAATCAATGAGTAGCGAACATCCTACCTCTCGGTTCATCAGTCCTCACGCGCTAGGACACGATGGATTTCGCTGGCATATTCGAGCTTTTTGTCATCGTCGTGAAGCATTCACAGACTTCGTCTTTGGACGAATATCAGGTACGTCTCCAAGCGATACGCAATGGATGGATTCACAAAATGATGTGTCTTGGCACAACCACGTAACGCTAGAGCTAGCTCCTAATCGTTCTCTTTCGTTAGCACAGCAGGCAGCAATTGCGCTTGATTACGGTATGGTAGACGGACACGTTCGAATAGAAACGCGTCAAGCTCTATTGTTTTATACGCTGCGTCGCTTAGGCCTAAACCGCCACGGGGAAACTGAAGGGGTCGACCAGCACATTGTGTTAACCAATAGAAATGAAGTTGCTCCCATCTTATCGGCCGAGGTGAATAAATGACTTCTCGGATCTCGTCACAATTTATCCCGTCGATCACCAAGCTACGGAGAAGCAATGAAATTTCTTGACCTGTATGATTTGCGAGCCCGTGCCTTCCCCGCTTTGCTTTGCCTAGTACCTGCCCTCGTTTTACTAGTGAGTGTTTACGGTGTCGGCAGCAATATATGGCAAAGCGGGTTATCCATATTATTGTCCTGCGGCTTTGTATTTTTACTTGCGAGAATTGCCCGAGATGCTGGGATTCGAATCCAGAATAATTTGTTCGAGGAATGGTCGGGAGCACCGACAACACAGTTGCTACGTCATAAGAATACTCATATTGATGTGCACACAAAGCAAAAGCTTCATTCACGTTTGTCGACGTTAACCGGTATACCGTTTCCTTCGTTGCTGGATGAGCAGGAACGTCCACTAGATGCTGATGAAGTATATCGCGCAGCTGCAAAATGGCTCATTAGGAAAACGCGAGATACGCAACAATTTCCATTGGTGTTCAAGGAAAATATTCATTTTGGGTTTCAGCGGAATGCATTAGGTCTTCGCTGGATCGGCTTAATGATTGCGCTTCTCACCATGATCTGGATTTTCTTCATAGCAGGTGTGTTCAACATTCACTGCCCATATTTTGTTCTAGACCATACACAGAACATAACCGTGCCAATGGCCTTGCCTCTGTTAGCGTCGATTTTGATGGCGCTCATTTGGTTTTTTGCAATTACAAAGGATGCAGCGAAGCGCACGGGTTTTGCTTATGCGGAGCGCCTGTTGGAATCTGCTGATTTGTTGACACCGGATCCAGTGTAAGGCTCTTGATAGTGTGCGGCGTATAAGTATCTTGATACCCATTTTTCTCTGAGAGGATGCCTGTGTGAGTAAAAACATTCTAATTTTTGCTGATGGCACAGGCCAGGCAGGCGGTTTCAGACCCGATCAATTGCTGAGCAACATCTATAAGCTTTATCGAGCAACTCGCAGCGGACCTGACAGTCCTATTGATCCCAGCTTGCAGGTAGCATTCTATGACCCAGGGTTAGGAACAACGACCGACGGTGGAGTAATCAAACTTCGTTTCGTCGATTTCGTCCGAGCCCTTGCGGGCTCTGCGGCCGGCGTCGGCATAAGCACTAACGTTGCCGATTGCTACGAAGCAATCGTAAAGCACTACGAGCCGGGTGATCGGATTTATTTATTTGGTTTTAGTCGTGGCGCATATACTGCTCGTAGCGTTGCGGGTGTTTTAAATCTGTGTGGTGTTCCAACGCATGATGCCTCGGGCGCTGTCATGCCACGTTCGGGAAAAGCTCTACGTTCAATTGTCAATGAAGCAGTCTCGAAGGTTTATGACCATGGAGCCGGGAAACCGCGAGCTGATTTTGAAGACGAACGAGAAGAACTAGCGAGGCGATTTCGAAAAAAATATGGCTCGGGTGATGACACTACAGCCACCGTGTATCCATATTTTATTGGACTTTTTGATGCTGTTGCCGCGTTGGGGTTACCCGCACTCTTCCGCCTAGCGTTGCTGGCAGGCTTTCTCGCTGTTGCTGCTGGCGCATCCTGGCTTGTAGGTACACTTGCAGAACGATTCACTGGTTTGGACGGTGGAATTACTTCATGGGCCGCATTTGGTTTTGCATTGTTTATTTTTTTCTTCCAGTATTTCCGAGCAACCTTCAAGGTTATTCGCGGTTTCCCACAACGCAAAAGGTTCCTTCCATTTCACCTCGCGAGTTGGCAATCTAAAAATTACGATAGGTTTCTCGATAAGCGTATAAATGTGGTTAGGCATGCGCTCGCAATTGACGAAACGCGTCGCGATTTTAAGCGAGTCGAATGGGGCCTAAAAGGAGTCGCGCTACCGAGAGCGCCCGGGGAGTTGGAATGGTTTCAGCAGTATTGGTTCGCCGGGAACCACTCGGATGTGGGTGGCAGTTACTCAGAAGACGAATCAAGGTTGTCGGACATTGCGCTCAACTGGATCGTCGGTGAAGCCAGTGACGCTTTGCACCCGATTCTTGTCGATGAATCTAAGCTTCGGCTCTATCCAGCCGTGGACGGGCCTCAACACTGCCAAGTAGAAGCATTGAGAGACAGTTTCCCCAGTTGGTGGCCCAAACGGTTTCGGTTTAGTTGGACTGCGGAACCTCGAAAAATTATTTCAGAAGCCACATTGCATCCTTCAGTACTGCGTCGCTTTGAGTTAAAAGAAGTTCTGCATTGTGGAATTGCAAAGCCGTATAGACCTGAATCTCTCAGAGAGCATGCAGACGTTGCTAGGTTTTATGAGTCAGAGAAAAAGTGAATTTATGCTTACAACTGAAGTACTTCTCTGCTCCCTGTGGTTTGAATTGCAGTCTCCGTTGAGGTCAGGATATGAATGATTTAAGGGTAACAACTGAGAGAATAAAGAACTTTTTCGTATCATAGAAGCCGGACAACTCGATGCCGACAGCATCCACACGCGGGGAATTTTCGTGTAACTCATGATCGTCAATACCGCCCGCAACCGAAACACTGCGTAGAAAATATTACGCAGCTATAAATTGAAATCGAATAATAATGGCGTGCGGAATTCTTTGCGATATTTTAGTAAATTTCGTATTCGATCTGGAAGCGTGTCGTGACATCAGGGGCTGCGGCATTGACGCCTCCCAGAACCGCAGCGTTGTAACTGATTTTGTTGCCGTTAGATAAACGCTTCGTGCCGAACAAAGCTGGACCAATACTATGCTGGTCTTCTTTGCCTAAGTCGCCGAGTTCGCCTAATCCGCCAAAGCCCTGGACGCCCCATTCCAGTGATTCACGACCGCGCCATTTGACTTGCCAGGTGTAGTCGAGTTCGGTGAGGTTGCTCGCTCCGCTGCCGACTTCATGTTTAAACAGCAGATTGAGATTCGTAATTGTTGACCCAATTTCTTTCTCGAACATGGGACCGATCTTCAATTCATCCGGACCTGCCGAAAAGCCGTGTTCATATTCTGCGAACAGGCCAACATCCACCCAATGCTTGCCTTGCTCGGTAAGTACGACAACGTTTTCCCATTCCCAAGCTTCAAGCTTGCCGGGATTGCCCCCTTCGGCGGCATATTCCAGAACAAGTTCGGTTTTCCACCGATTAGTAACGCCATAACCGAGGTCGTAAACAAAAGCATGCTCGCTCGGACCATCGTTGTAATCCCGATAGCCACCCCGCAATTCAAGTTCGGTTTCTCCCTGCTCCACAATCGGTCGGTACACCGTATCAGCGGGGCCTGCATAGGCGGCAGAACACGCAGTCAAAGCAGCAAACAAAGTGATGGTACAGGACACAGTTTTCATGGAGTTCTCAAAAAAAGAAAAGTATTGTCTAGCCCTCCAAAGGTGCGTGACTTTGGAGAATGTGATGGATGTATTGGGATTACTTAACGATCACGGCACCTTGTGCCGTCTTGGCATTGAAGTCACCAAAAAAAGGATAGCGCCCTGCTTTCAGCGGTCCGACGAATACCATAATGGTGCCGTGGCCGGTGACGACTTTTTCGCGATTGAGTTGATGGCTTTCGAATTCTTCCGGCGTACTGTCTTCGTT
>CAZPCE010000008.1:10248-27470 GCA_964584915.1 uncultured Arenimonas sp.
CCTGCCAGCAAGCCATAGCCGAACAAGACAACCTCTGAACCTTCACGCAGTACCGCTAATGCGACAACCACCATCAAGGCAGTCAACGGTCGTTGGCCATTGGATATATCCGCTCCGACCGATTGCATTTGTACTGCCAGTTCACGCCCATGACGTGCCATCCAAACGACATGCCATCCGATCATTCCGACCGCTGCGAACAGTACGCTCGCATTGAACCATTCTTGGCCCATGCCGCTCATGGCGTTCGCAATGACACCTGCGAACATCGCTACCAGCAATGCACCGATAAGCCCCATTGCCAGTCCCGCGCCAATCCAGCGAGCGCGGCCAGATACACCACGGGTAGCCGCAGCGACAATACTGACGATGAGGGCGGCTTCGAGGACTTCTCGAAATACGAGTAGCAAGGTGGCGAGCACGGACTTGTCTCCGGATGAATGCTCATATGATAATGATTCTCGTTAATATTACAAGCGATAGTCATAGAAACAAGGCCGTATCGTCAGTACGTGAGGCAGCCCCGCAACCCGGAAGCACGCCCCCTGCCCCCGCAACCAAACCGCTTTAAGACAAGCCCACCTCTTCCGTTGATAGAACTTTGTTGCCATCACGGTCGAGTTTGTCAAAGCACATCCGTGATAAATTTTTGAGCTTCGATTCTTGTTTGGTCAATACACCATCGTGATTGGCATCCAAGGTCTGGAAGTTGGCTTTCAGTTGCTCGGCGTTGATACGCAAATGTTTCTGACAGTAACGCTTGTCAGCACCTGGGCGTGATTGGCCTTTGGCCAACACAGCGGTAGAAGTTACGCTGATCATTAATGTAATTGCTAAAACGGTGAAATAACGCATGGGATGATCTCCTGGGTGATGTTGCGACGGAATGTCACAATGAGGTTTAAAAAATTAAGGTGTTAAAGTTAAATTTTGCATGGCGACGCCGGTAGCTCGTTCAAGATCCACATAGGCCGTCCGCAGCATCTTCTGTGCTTCCAGTTGTTCCATTTGCGAAGCCAGTCGTATTCGCTTTATCTCTGTGACGTTCATGTAGTTACCATTGCCTTGTTGATAAGTGACCAATGCCAATTTTTCGAGTTGCAGTTGTTGCCGAACATGGTGGTCGGCATGTTCAAGTGCGTTAGTGTTGGTGATCAAAGTAGCCAAGGAACTTTCGACTTCTAGTGGGATGAGGCGACGAGTCGCTTCGGCTTGATATTGAGCCTGTGCGATCTTCGCATCCGCCAATGCGCCGCGTGCTCGACCGGTATCAAAAATCGGCAAACTGATTTGTGCACTTAATCCGTTCAAGGAAAGCCCGCCGCTTTCGCGAATACCGCCGAGACCCAGTGACGGATCTGTGGCACGCAATGCACCGGTCTGCAGTTTTTTCTCGGCACGGGTTTGATCCACGTTCGCGTTTGTCGCCATCAATTCTGGGCGATGTTTCAGGGCCAGCGCCTGTAGCTCCGGTTCATTGAATACAGCCAGTGACAGTGCTGGCAAATGATCTGGCAACACCAAGCGATGGATACTCGACAAACCAAGTAGCTGTGCCAATGCCGATAATGCCTTGGTCTGCTCGGCTTCTGCGGTGCGAAGTGCATGCGCTTGCATCGAAACCGTTGCTTGTTGTGTCAACACCGGATTACTCGATAGCACGCCTTGCTGCGCCTGACGCTTCAGCAAGACCAGCGTGTTTTCTTCCAGTGCCAATTGCTCGCGTTGCAAACGCAAAACATCCTTGGTTGTCATTGCCTCGTAGTAAGCCGCCTCGGCATCCTGTGCAATACGGGTCAGTTGCAGCATCACCTCGGCCTGTGTACGCGCTTGTGACGCATTCGCCACATCGACGCGTTTCGTTCGGGTGAAAAGATCGAACAGACTTTGCACCAGGCTGTAATCAAGTTCAAAGCGTCCGCCACCTTCCGGCCGCAACACCATTAGCGAGCCCATCGGATTACGCAGCAGTCCTGCTTGAATCAATTCAGCTTGCGATGCATCCAATCGCGTCAATTCAGCCCGCACTTGCGGATTGTTGAGCAAGGCAGCTTGTACCGCACGATCGACGGTAAGCGGTTCGGAAAACCATGCATCGTCTAAATATGATTCGCCATTCGCAGGCAGTCTCGGAGTGCCTGCACCAGCTAGCCCAATGGAATTTTGGACTCGCGAGTCATCACGCACCGGCGCGGCAGTGCATCCGATGAGCAACACACCCAACGCAATCGAGCCAACTAAATATTTTATTTTCATGGCAATTCTCCTGTTGCCGATTTCAAGCCACGGCTTAACCATAATTTGTAAATGGCGGGAATCACTATCAGCGACAACAAGGGCGCACTGAGCATGCCGCCCAGCATCGGTGCGGCAATGCGCTGCATGGTCGCCGCACCGGCGCCAGTGGCGATGACAATAGGCAATAAGCCGGCAATGATGGTGATCACGGTCATGGCTTTGGGTCGCACCCGACGCAAGGCACCGTCGGTCAGTGCGTCATCCAGTGCCTTGATGTCTTTTAATTCACCGGAAGCCCGAGCTCGCTTAACCGCGTTATCCAGATAAATCAGCATCACCACGCCGAACTCGGCGGCCACACCGGCCAGTGCAATAAATCCGACTGCCACGGCAACCGAGAATGCGTACCCCAATAACCACAGCAACCACAAGCCGCCGACGAGTGCGAACGGTACCGTCAACATGATGATGCTTGCTTCGGCGACACGACGAAATGCCGCATACAAAAGCGCAAACACAATCAGCAAGGTCAGCGGTACGGCGAGTCGCAGTCGTTCACTGGCACGTTGCAGAAATTCATAGCTACCGGCCCAATGCCAGCTCACGCCTTTCGTTAATTGGACATCGGCACGAATCGCTTTTTCTGCCCGTTGGATATAGCCGCCTAAATCTTCATCACTTAAATCAACGAAAACATACGTGGCCAACTGCGCATCTTCACTGCGAATCATCGGCGGGCCATCGGACAGTTTAATTTCTGCCAATGATCCAAGCGGTACTTGTGCACCGGACGGCGTCACCACCGGCAGAGCCATCAAGGCTTCCGGTGAATCCCGCCAACTTTGTTCCGTGCGAAGTGCAATCGGATACCGTTCGCGACCTTCCACTGCACGCCCGATCGATTCGCCACCAATCGCTGATGCCAGCCATTCTTGAGCGTCCTGCATCGATACACCGTAACGTGCCAGCATTTCCCGATCAGGGATGACGTCAATCTGGCGCGCATCGGCGGCGCGTTCGGCGAACGCAGAACGTGTACCCGGCACTTTGGATAACACTGCCGCAATCTTATCGGCGTTCTTGCTGATGGTGGGTAAATCGGGTCCCGTCACGCGAATGCCCAGCGGCGTGCGAATACCGCTGACCTGCATATTGATGCGATTCAAAATCGGTGGCACCCAGGCGGCGGTTAATCCGGGCAACGCGAGTTTTTGTTGTAATTCTTCCACAATCTTTTCGCGTGTCATTCCTGCTCGCCACTGGTCTTCCGGTTTGAACTGGATAATGGTCTCGAGCATGGTCAAGGGCGCAGGATCGGTCGCGGTTTCGGCACGACCTGCTTTGCCAAACACACTGGCCACTTCCGGTACCGATTTAATCAAGCGATCCGTGCGTTGCAAGACCGCTTGTGCTTCGGCCGGTGATAGTCCTGGTAAAGTCGTTGGCATGTAGAGCACATCGCCTTCTTCCAGTTCGGGCATAAACTCGCTGCCCAGCTGACTCAAGGGCAAGGCGGCACTTAATAATCCGAGCACGGCAAATAGCACAATGACCTTGGGTTTACGTAATGCAAATGCCAGCACAGGTCGATAAGCTGCCGTTAACCAACGGGTGAACCGATGTTCGGATTCATCGGCAAAACGTCCGCGAATCCAATAGCCCATCAACACCGGAACAACGGTAATCGACAAACCTGCCGCCACCGCGAGCGCCCAGGTCTTGGTCCAAGCGAGCGGTGCAAACATCCGGCCTTCCTGCGCCTGCAACACAAATACGGGCAAGAAGGACAAAGCAGTAATCAATAAGGAGAAAAATAAGGCCGGGCCGACTTCCACCGCGCTTGCCGCAATCACTTTCCATTGATCGGCACCCTCGGCGGCCTTGCCATCATGTTCTTTCGCCCAGTCTTCCAAATGCTTGTGGGCGTTTTCAATCATCACGATCGCGGCATCGACCATGGCGCCAATCGCAATCGCAATACCGCCAAGCGACATGATGTTCGCATTCAGGCCTTGCCAACGCATGATCGCCAAGGCGATCAACACGCCCAGCGGCAAACTAATCACCACGACGAGTGCCGAGCGCACGTGCCACAAGAACAAGGCGCACACCAGCGACACCAATAATAATTCTTCGAATAATTTACCGCGTAAATTTTCCACTGCCCGCTGGATCAAACTGGAACGGTCATATACCGGCACAATTTCGACACCTTCGGGCAAGCTGGCACGCACGGCGTCCAGACGAACTTTCACTGCATCAATCACCGCTTTGGCATTCTCGCCATCACGCATCACGACAATACCGCCGACCGCTTCGCCCTCACCATTGAGTTCGGTAATACCATTACGCGGGGCCGGGCCGAAGCGCAATTCCGCCACATCACGAATCAGTATGGCTTTGCCATTTTTCATTACACCGGTCGGCACAGCGCCTAAATCATCCAGTGATCGGATATAACCGACGCCGCGCACGATGTATTCACTCTCGGCCATTTCCAGCCGGGCGCCACTGGTTTCCTTATTGGCCGCACGAATCGCTGCAATCAATTGATTGAAACCAATGCCATAGGCCTGCAATCGACGCGGATCGACTACCGCTTCGTATTGTCGGACAAAACCGCCGACGCTAGCCACTTCGGCCACGCCGGGCACGCGTTGCAATTCAAATCGCAAGCGCCAATCCTGCAACGAACGCAGTTCGGCCAAATCATGTTTTCCAGTTCTATCTACAAGGGCATATTGGTAAATCCAGCCGACGCCGGTAGCATCCGGCCCCAATTGCGGCTCAACACCGTCGGGTAATTCACTACGGACTTGCGAGAGATATTCCAATACCCGCGATCGTGCCCAATACAAATCGGTGCCATCTTCAAACAAGATGTAAACAAACGAATCGCCGTACATCGAAAAGCCACGCACCGCTTTGGCTTTTGGTACTGCCAACATGCGGGTCGTGATTGGGTACGTGACCTGATCTTCGATAATCTGCGGCGCCTGTCCGGCATACGGCGTACGAATAATCACTTGCACATCGGATAAATCCGGAATCGCATCGAGTGGCAATTGACGCACCGAAATAATACTGGCGATCGTTAATAGCACCGCCACGGTCAGGACTAAAGCGCGATGAGCGATGGACCAATGAATCAGACGCTCGATCATGGTCGGGATCCTTGCATCGGTTTCATGGCATCCATTGCATCGGGTTCCATGCGGCTAAAGCCCGATTGCAGATTCGCTTCGGCATCCAGCAGAAATTGGCCAGAGGTCACCACGCGATCAGTGATTGCGATGCCTTCGGTAATTTCAATTTCACTACCATAACGCGAACCGATTTTGATCGGCATCGCCATGAATTGATTTTTAGCGTGCTGCACCATCACCCGATCCCCTTGTGCGGTACGAATCACCGCAGAGGCTGGAAGCAGTAAAACATTCGAGCGAGAAGCGCCTTCTATCACGCCATCGAGCACAGTACCGAGCGGCAAATCATCGCTATTGTTGATGGAAAATCGCACCGCCACGGTTTGAGTGACCGGATCGACGACAGGAACAACGGTGCCTGTTTCGCTTATCCATTCACGACCCGGCAAACCCGGCAAGCTAAAGCGTGCACGCATCGAATTGCCCAGGCTGATTTTCTGCGCCGGAAATAATTGCGCTTCTATCCAGACCGCTTTTCCGCCGGACAAATCAAGAATCATCGTGTCGGGCGTGACACTGGAACCTTCACGTACACCCAGTTCCGTTACCACGCCACCAACCGTTGCACGCAGTGGCAGTCGACGTGAGGCTTTGCCAGCACGACGCACCGCTTGAATGTCCACATCGGCAATGCCGTAGCGACGCAAGCGTTCTGCCGCTGGCCCTGCGGTCTCGGCTCCCAGCAACATTTCTTCCTGTGCTTGAATCAATTCGGGTGAATAAATATCGGCGATCACTGTGCCAGGCGAAATTTGCTGGCCGACCGCACGCACATACAAATGCTCGACCCAGCCGCTGACGCGAGCTTGCACTCGCGCCTGACCACGGGCATCGGCCACCACTCGCGCCGGAACGCGAATGGTTTGTTGCACATCCCGTTGCACCGGATTGGCAGTACGAATGCCAAGGCTTTGAACAATGGCAGCGCTGACTGCGATGCCATTGTTGTTGCCGTCCGCTGCAGCGTATTTGGGAACGAGCTGCATATCCATAAACGGCGAAGAACCGGGTTTGTCGAAATGCTCTTCCGGCCGCATCGGGTCGTAGTAGTACAGAACCTTGTCGGTGCTCGCACCATCAGGCTTCATCGCATCGTCTTTCTTTTGCATGTCGGACGATGGCTCTGTTGCCGGTGCTACCGTTTTTTTGACGAGTGTCATCCCGCAGATCGGACATTTGCCGGGGCCATGTTCTTTGATGTGGTTATGCATCGGACACACATACAGCTCGTTGGTCATGGTCGCTTTGCTGTTGGCGACATCTTTGGTTGCGGTGACATCTACAGCCTGTGATGCAGGTTCTTGCATCTCTTTGTTGCGGTCGCAAGCCGTTAGCAAAAGCGTGGCCACGATAGATGCCGACAGCCATAACGCTATCCGCCGCCAAGCGGTCGAAGTAGTAAGTTTCATGGATATTCCTGATAAAACGTAAACACACGCGGACGCAAAGCGCCGCGACTCAGGTGTTAAACGTCAGGAATAAATCGGAGGTCGTAAGCCTGGGCCAAGTTCGGCCAAAGAATGCTCGGCAGTTTTTAACTGGGGCAACGTCGCGGTCACCAAGACACTGGGACGGAGGGTAAAAGGAACGGATAAGATGCCGTTGGCACTCATGCAACGCGCCATGCATTGATCATCACATTTGGTATTAGGAGATGGGCAAGATTTACTACCCTCCGCGCAAGGCGAAGCGGATTTCTTGTGGCCGGTCATCTCGGCACAACAATCTTTCTTGGCCATCGCCGAATATGCCTGAGCCAAGCCAATCCCGTTGCACAGAATCGCCATCATCACCAGCAAGGAAGCCAGTAATCGAAAGCGGCGTGTACGAAGAATGTGGAGAGCTTTGGGCATGAGTATCCTAATACTACACCCTGATAGAGGAGTTTCAAGGCTATAAAGGTGCGCCGAATAAATGACGAAATGCCCAGGTGGCCTGACTTTGACTCAAATTTACGAATTGTTAATTGTTGTCGGTGCAACTGAAATAGGCTATGTTGCCGCCATGCGCAAGTTTCGAATCCTACTGACGTTGCTGCTTTGCCTGACCATTCCGGTGGCCGGATGGGCGTCGGTGCTGAGCGGTTTTATGTGCGCGCATACTGAATCGCAGCACACTGTTTCAACCTCAATGACGCATCACGAAGGTGCCCAAGCAGCAGATCATGATCAAGCTGCGGTTGCGGCTCCTTGTGGCAACGAGCATCAACATGACAATTGCAGCAAGCTGAGTGATGGTCACGGTAAACCGGCCAAAGGCTGCCAGTGTGGCTGTGGCATGGGCACCTGTCTGACAACGTCACTCTCGCTGCTGTCTCCTCTGCCGAATTCGTTCAAGCGATTTACTGGCAAAGAATTATTTCCGCACGCTAAGTCCCCTGCCCGCGTCGTCGCACGCGGCACCTCGCCTCTCAGGCCTCCAATCGCCTGAACTAAGCCGTTTTGGCTGCTCTTGACGGGGCGGTCTCATGCCGTTTTTGGCAACGCATTTGTGTCATTGGCGATAGATGAATTCCTGTTTTTTTTGATCTAACGCCCGCGTTATCCCAACATGTCATCGACATCCCGACAACAACGGCCCAAGACGTGCGCCTGCGTTTTGTCTTTCCACCTGCGTTGCCTCAGCGACGATGTTGGATTCCACATTATCTCCTGCTAGACACTAGGAAACTCCATATGAAAATAGCTTCTTCCTTGATGGCTGCCCTCACGCTGATGGTCCCCATGATACTTGGCGCGTCTGTCGCCACTGCACACGATGAAAAACACAAGATGGCCAGTGCAACGGCTTCAATGTCCATGCAAGCCGATGCCATGGGAAAACCGGGTATTGCAAAAAATGTTTCGCGGACCATCGCGATAACGCTTACGGATGCTATGCGCTTTACACCGGATACGTTGAAAATAAAACAGGGCGAAACCGTGCGCTTGCGGATTACCAACGCCGGAAAGATTCCGCATGAATTTGTGCTCGGCACCCCGAAAGAAATCGACGAGCATGCGGCAATGATGCGCGCCATGCCGGACATGATTCATACCGATGCCAGTTCTGCGCGATTGGCACCCGGTAAAACCACCGACATCATTTGGCAATTCAGCACACCCGGAAAGTTTCTCTATGTCTGCCTAATCGCTGGGCATCGCGAAGCAGGCATGCAAGGCAGCGTGATAGTCACTGCACCGGTGAAAAAGTGATCCGCTATCGCACATACAACAACGCCATCTGCCATTGGGGTGGCGATCTCACTTGCCGATTGCATTCTTGCCGTTGCCGAAAGGTGCTGAGGCACTTTGGAGTTGATCATGTTTAGTCGACCGTTTATGTACTCGTTATCCATGTTGATTTTACTAAGTATGATCGGCACAACGGCTATCGCTAAAAATGAATCCAATACTTTCACGCTGAAACAACTCATTGAACTGGCGCAGCATGACAACAAGGATTTACAGGCGGCTCGATACGCAGTGAATATTGGCAACGCCCGCTTGGTGCAGGCCGGCCTGCGATCCAATCCGACCCTGAATATTTCAACGCGTAGCGATTTTGCGTTCGGTAATGAAGGCGAATACGGCAATGCGGTTGGAATCAGTCAAAGTTTTCCGATTGCCGGCCGTATCTCGCGCCAAAAAGATGTCGCACGTGTCGATATCGCCCTGGCAGAAGCCGAAGTCGCTGAAGCAGGACGGCGTTTGGCAGGGGATATTGCGAGCGATGTTTATCGCCTGTTGATCATCGATCAACAGATCACATCACGAAAAGCGTTGATCGACATTCAATCGACACTTGCGGGAACAACGCGGGAGCGTTTCAAGGCAGCGGAAGTATCCGAGCTGGACGTCAATACAGTTCAGCTCGATTTGCAACGCCTAACGCAAGAACGCCTATTGCTTGAGAGCCAACGCGAGAGTTTGCAGGTGTCGTTAAACACCAGAATAGGCCGTGTTCCAAATTCACCTCTCGTAATCGATGAACCATTACCGAAATTCAATGCACTGCCTAGCTTATCGGAATTACAAACCAAGGCTTTGGAATTACGCTCGGACTTGCATAGTGCGATGCTAAATGCAGATCGTGCGCAGGCCGAAAAAGCGCTTGCCAAGGCATTGCGCTGGGAAGACTGGACGATTGGGCTGGAGTTCTCGCAAGACAAGCAAGTGATTGAAGGTGCGCCACCGCAAGGAAATAGCCGTGCCATCGGAATCAGCGTCTCGATTCCATTGCCTTATTTCAATAAAGGTCAGGGCTTGTTGGCTGAAGCCGAGGCCACGCACGATCAAGCAGTGGCCCGCATTGAAGCGATGCGCTTTGGTATTGCAGCCGAAGTCGCCAGCACCCACGCCGAAGCTTCACGCTTGCAAGCAGCACTGACGCGCTACGACAAAAGCATGCTGCCCGTCAGTGCAAGCAACGTGCGCTTGGCCCAGCAAGGTTATCGACAGGGTCTGGTTCCTATTTTCGATGTTGTGCAAGCACAACGTCAGCAGACCGATTTGAATTCGGCCTATCTGGAAACGCTCGATCAATATCTTCAAGCACTGGTGCGAATGCATAACGCCGTCGGCGATTACGTGTCGATGTCCAATTACGAATCAATCAAATAAATCAGGAATGCCCGCATGCAAAAATTAAATTTACGGAGCATCAGAAGCCGCCGCTTCGGCGCCATTATTCTGACCGGCGCGATGATCGTCACTTTGGGTATTGTGGTCGCACCGCAAGTGTTTTCACATGGCGAACAACTTAAGGTGGGCGGCATTAAGGGACCGGTCGCACTGAGCCCGGCACAACAAAAAACGCTTGACCTTAAGCTGGTCGCGGCGGATCTACGCCCTATGTCTGAAATGCTCTATCTCAATGGAGAAGTCCGGCTGTTACCCGGACGCCAAGCCGATGTCAGCACTCGCATCAGCGGACAAATTACGGCGGTGTACGCAAATCTTGGCGATACTGTCAGGACAGGACAGCGCTTGGCTCGTGTGCAGTCGCGCCTGGTCGGCAATCCTCCGCCCAGCGTGGATATCGTCGCGCCAACAAGCGGTGTGATTGATACGTTGAGTGTTTCGGTTGGACAGGCCGTTGAACCTTCCACTTCTGTGTTTCGTATCAGTGATCGCTCACAGGTCAATGTTGTCGCACGCGTGTATGAAGAAGATCTTGGAAAAGTAAAAGTCGGACAGAACACTACCGTGCATATGCTCAGCTATCCGGACGAGCCATTTACAGGCAAAGTCATTTTGCTTGGCCCCACGCTGGACCCGCAAACGCGCACTGTGGAAGTGTGGATCCGCATTGATAATGCTGGCGGATTACTCAAGCCCAACCTATTTGCCCGCGCTGGCATCGTGCTTCGCCAAAACGATGCGGCACTCACGGTACCCAGTGAAGCCATCATTGCAGCCAATGGCGAGAAATGCGTTTTTGTTTTACAAAAAGGCAAATACGTTCGCGTCGACGTTCTTACCGGCACCAGTGATGAAAAATTCACTGAAATTATCAAAGGTCTGGTACCTGGCGACAAAGTCGTCACCCAGGGTAACCGCGAGGTTTATACACTCTGGTTAACCGGTGGCGTACTGCAAGGCGAGGATGACTGATCATGTTTAATCTACTAATCGCCTGGGCATTACACAATCGCCTCATCGTACTGGCGATGACACTCGTGTTGTTCGTCGCAGGCGCCTTCACACTACAGCGAATGTCGGTCGACGTATTTCCCGAATTCGCGCCGCCGCAAGTCGTCATCCAAACCGAAGCACCGGGCATGGCACCACAGGATGTCGAGTCATTGATTACCTATCCGCTGGAAAGTGCGATCAATGGCTCAACCGGAGTGACGGCGGTACGTTCCAAAACCTTCGTGGGGCTATCCACCATTACCGTAGTGTTTGAGTCCAATACCGATATTTATCTGGATCGGCAACAAATTAACGAGCGTCTACAAAATGTGCTCGGCAGCTTGCCGAAAACGGCAAAACCACCAGTGATGTTGCCTGTCACTTCTGCAGTCGGCTGGCTCGTGAAGTATTCGCTAGTGAGTGACACACTGTCGCCCGAGGAGCTGCGAACATTGTCCGATTGGGAGATTCGCCCACGACTACTATCGCTTGGCGGCATTGCTTCGGTGGAGTCTACGGGTGGTGAGGTCAAGCAATACCAGGTACAGATGGACCCGCTGCGGATGCAAGCGTATCGCGTCAGTATCGAACAAGTTCGTGCTGCTTTGGAGAACGCCAATACCAATGTTCCCGGCGCCTTTGTCCAAGGTCCGGGCCAAGAGCTGATTGTCAGCGGTGTAGGTCGAGTCACATCACTCGATGATATACGGCACACCGTCATCACTTTGCGCGATGGCGTGCCGATAACCGTCGGCAATATTGCAACTGTCGCTTTTGGTGGCGAAATAAAACGCGGTGACGGTGCCTTTGGCGACCAACATGCCGTGATCGGCACGGTGTCCAAAGCCTACGGCGCCGACACTCTCACGACCACCTACAAAGTGGAACAAGCGCTGGAGTCGGTCAGAAAAACCCTTCCTGCTGGCGTCAGCATGAATACGCAAGTATTTCGGCAGGCGAATTTTATCGAGTCGGCGGTTCATAACCTCAACATCGCCTTGATGGAGGGCGCGTTGATCGTGATTGCGGTGTTGTTCCTGTTCCTGATGAACTGGCGCGCATCGTTGATTACCTTTTTATCGATGCCGGTGTCTTTTGTCGGCGGAATTTTGGTAATGCATGCGCTGGGAGTGGGCATTAACTCGATGACCCTGGGCGGTCTCGCGATCGCCATTGGCGAGGTGGTGGACAACGGCATTATCACGGTCGAAAACGTCGTGCATCGTTTACGCATCAATCGCGGATTGGCAAACCCACTTGGCACATTACAGGTCGTGTTCGATGCCGTCCGCGAGATTACCAATTCCGTCGTCTATGCAACGCTGATTATCATCCTGATCTTTGTACCCATTTTCTTTCTGGATGATTTGGCCGGCCGTATTTTCAGTCCGCTCGGCATTGCCTACATCGCCTCGGTAACGGCGTCTCTGGTCGTCGCTGTCACCATGGTGCCGGCGCTTTGCTATTTCCTGCTCGCCCGTACCAAGGAAAAACGCGATGATATTGGCGTCGTATTAAACGCAAACGCGAACTTGCAGCATCAAACACCAAACCATGCTTCCGGAGCATTCACGGAAGAACAGGAAACCCGATTCGTACGCTGGCTCAAATTCCACTTCACTCGCGTACTGCGTTGGTCGGTAGCACATTTTGGCTGGGTCACCGGCCTATCGGCCCTGGCATTGGCTGCATCACTTGCCTTGCTACCTTTTTTCGGTTTTTCCTTCTTGCCGGAATTCAAGGAAGGCAATTTCATTATCGCGATGACCACTCTACCGGGAACTTCACTGGAAGAGTCAATGCGCCTGGGTGATGGCGTTCGCAAAACCTTGATGAAGTATCCACAGGTGGTAACCATCAATCAACGTGCCGGGCGTTCGGCACTGGACGATGATGCGCAGCCACCCAACTTCAGCGAGTTTGATGTACGAATCGATTTTGACAAAAATCCGGACATGTCGCCTGATGTCTTGTTGGAACATATTCGCGCTGATCTCGCAGGGTATCCCGGTGTCGCGTTCAATATTGGTCAATTCATTGCCCATCGCATGGATGAGGTGCAATCCGGTGTTCGTTCGCAAATTGCCATTAAAATTTACGGCGACAAGCTTTCGACACTTTATGAATTGGGACTTCAAGCACAAACCATTGTCGGCAAGGTGCCTGGCGCCGTCGATGTGAACCTGGAACAGCAGATCAGCGTGCCACAGGTGACGATCAAGATTGATCGCGAGAAAGCGGCACGCTATGGCATCAATGTGGGTGATGTCGCCCAGGACATTGAAACCGGTTTGAATGGCGAAACCGTATCAAATGTATTGGAAGGCAGCCGAAGTTTTGACCTAACCCTGCGCCTGCAAGAAAATGCCCGAAACAAGGTCGAGGCCATTCGCGACATTCTGGTGGATGCAGCCGCCCTCAATGGTACCGAGGGTGCAAAGTTACCTTTGCGTCTTGTGGCCGACATCAGTGTATCCGATGAGCCCTATGCGATAAGTCGTGAAAACGTGCAGCGCGTTATTGTTTTGGGATTTAATGTTGAAGATCGCGATCTCAATTCCGTGATTCGCGATACCCAGGCGGCGGTTGCCAAAAAACTCAAACTACCGCCGGGTTACTACATTGAATATGGCGGCCAGTTCGAAAGCCAGCAGCAAGCCAACCGCACCTTACTGGGTTTTGGCGCACTCGCATTACTCGGTGCATTGTTGTTGCTCTACAAAGCCTTTGGCACATTCCACGAAGCATTGATCGTGATGTTCAACTTGCCGCTGGCAATGATCGGCGGCATTGTTGCCTTGTATTTGGCAGGCGCAAATATGAGTGTCGCGGCAGTCATCGGATTTATTACCTTGTTTGGTATCGCGACTCGCAACGGCATTATCCTGGTTAGTCATTACAACCAACTGCGACATGCCGGTCAGCCACTGGCAGACGTCGTCATGTATGGCACGCTGGATCGCCTGGTCCCGGTGCTAATGACAGCCGCAACTGCGGCGCTCGGCCTGGTGCCGCTGATGTTTGGCTCACCGGTCGGCAAGGAGCTGGAGCTGCCACTAGCTCAAGTTGTTCTGGGTGGCCTGGTATCGGCCACACTTCTCAATATGGTCGTTGTTCCTACCGTGTATTTTCGCGTCGAACAATGGCGCGATAGACGTCAAGCCAAGCTTTCACCATCTCTCAATCCGCAGGAGTCACTCGCATGAAAAAGTTAACCGCAATTACCCTGAGCTCATCCCTTGTTCTCATCGCCATGCTGACCGGCTGCAAAGCCAATAAAGCGCCGGACACCTCAACAGAGACAGCTACGCCAGCCGTTGAGGCGCCAGTCGCCGCACCGGTAGAACCAGCTAATGAAACCACGACTGAAGCAACAGAAGCAGCCGAGGCAACAGCCATTCCCGATACGGCAGATGCGATCTGGCTGGCTATCGATCAAAAGAAAACCGAACTGAAAGCATCTATCGATGGCGGCACGCTGGACAAAGTCCATCACCAGGCTTTCGCCATTCGCGATTTAGTCGCGGCGCTGCCATCTCATTCGCCTACCCTGCCTGCCGAAGCTCAAGCAAAGCTGGAAAATGAAGTAAATTTTGTGGCGACGCTGGCTGATCGACTGGATGAAACCGGCGATGCGAAAGACAAGGCTGGCACGCAGGAAAACTACGACAAGTTGGTCACTGTGCTCAATGGCATTACTCGTACGAAATAACTCTTGCTTCCATTCTCTTTGAAATCTTCTGGAGTTCTTTTATGAAAAACCGCTTGAATGTCATCTTCTCCATCTTCCTTGTCAGTCTAGGACTCAACGGAGGTTTGTCGGCCCATGAACCGGCCAAGACCGCGAGTATGGGTATGCCTATATTTGTTCAAAATATCGCCCCTAGGGCAGCGGATGCGGTGAAAGTCGTCGATGCGTTTTCGGCGGCGATCAAAGCCGGCAAATTATCGGATGCCGAAAAGCTGCTGGATCCTAAGGTCATGATTTTGGAGAGTGGAAGTTCCGAGCGCAGTCGCTCGGAATACATGGCCGAACATGCCGGCGCCGATGCAACCTTCATGCAAACCGTGCACCAGCAATTGCGCTATCGCCAGGCGCAGGTGGACGGCAACATGGCGTGGGTGGCGACCGAAAGTGAACTGCACGCGCAAAAAGACGGCAAAGCGCTCACTATTCTTAGTACAGAAACGATGGTGCTCAAACGAACAGACAAAGTGTGGAAGATCATCCATATTCATTGGTCTTCGCACACCAAAAAAGCGGATGACGCTCACTAGGGAATTAGTCTGATTTAACGGCTTCGGCAGAAGTTTCGTCGAAGTTCATGTCCCGGCAACGAATGCGATGCGTTTGCTAAAGGAAAAGCTTGGCGCGGTAGGTATTAGGGTTCCTGAGGTGCCGATGGACTCGTCAGGCATGGAAGTGCTTTGGAGTGAAGTGAAAATTGGCTGGCAAAGACGGAGGTATACCAAGGTTTAGTGAGCACTAAAAAAACGCTTGACTCTGGATGTACCTCCAGAGTGCAGACTGGCCATGGCCTGCAAAAGCAGACTGTGGCGAGATTGCGACAAAGCGCAGTCTTCATGCTAATTCCTTCAACCAGTTGCTCTGGAGCACGCTCATGAATACTAAATTATTAAGCACCGCTATTGTTTTATTCTCGGTTCTCGCAAGCGTAGGCAGTGTGTACGCTAAAGGTCAGACAAATCTGCACCAGCGTGAAGTAAGTCGATGCAATAAGGAAGCCCGTGCAGCGATAGAAAAACTCAACACTCAATTTAGCACTATTGATAGCAATCAAAACGGCAGCCTGGATATATCAGAAACACATGCGGCACAAATCGCGACACGCTGCTTTCGCCACCTCGATCGTAACCGCGATGGTGTTCTGAGCACCGTCGAACTTCAGCGCCTGAGTTGAGAAATTCGAAATGCCTACCAAATCTATGAATATTGGACAGCTTGCCAAACTTGCGGGTGTTGGCATTGACACGATCCGCTATTACGAAAAAGAAGCCGTCTTGCCCAAGCCGCTGCGCTTAGGCTCGGGCGCTGGCTATCGTCGCTACACCAATGAGGATGTGGCGCGACTGGAATTTATCCGGCGTGCCAAGGCCTTGGGGTTCAGTCTCGCAGAAATTACCGATTTACTTGCCCTGTCAGGCAATGCTGATGCGGACATGTCAGCGGTTAATGCCGCAGTACGCGAACATCTACACACCGTAAAAAACAAACAGGCAGAACTCGACCGTATTAGAAAGGGCTTGGAAGCCTTGATCGACATTTGTCCCGGACAGGGTGAAATAAAAACCTGTCCGATACTCGCTGCACTCTCGAAGGAAATACCATGACCCATCAGCATTCCCCCTCTCATGATGGCAGCGCTGGCAAAAGCTGCTGCAATCCATCGTCGAGTGCTGACGATAGTCTTAAACCCTATGCAGATCCGGTTTGCGGTATGAAAACCGGCGATAAACTTTCGCTGCAGCATGCCGGCCACATGTTTTACTTTTGTTCGGAACATTGCAAAGTTAAATTTACTGCCGCGCCGGAGAAATATTTATCGAAAAAATCCGATGCTGTCGAGACGCCGATGATGGCTGCTGTTGCCGGAGCCACTTACACCTGCCCTATGCACCCCGAAATCGTCCAGGATCATCCCGGTACGTGCCCAAAATGCGGCATGGCGCTGGAACCGATGATGCCTTCCGCCGAGGATGAAAAGAATCCGGAACTTGAAGATTTCTCTCGTCGCTTTTGGTGGACGCTGCCATTAAGCATCGTCGTCTTGGTGCTGGCCATGGTCGGCCATCGATTGACTTGGTTATCGACCGATACTCGCACCTGGCTTGAATTTGCATTGGCAACTCCCGTTGTACTTTGGGCTGGCTGGCCGTTTTTCGAGCGTTGCGTGCAATCGCTTCGTACTCGCCATCTCAATATGTTCACCTTGATTGGCATCGGTGTTTTTGCCGCTTTTGCCTACAGCGTTGCGGGTGCCCTGTTTCCACAGATATTTCCGGCCTCGTTTCAGGAGCATGGTCGTGTGGGGGTTTATTTTGAAGCGGCGGCGGTGATCGTATCACTCACTTTGCTGGGACAAATTCTCGAGCTTAAGGCACGTTCGCAAACTTCCGCAGCGATTAAAGCGCTGTTAAACCT